>QNVD01000228.1 GCA_004347925.1 Hadesarchaea archaeon | reverse complement strand
TGGCCGTGGACCTGGCGGGGGGAGGGGAGGTCTACAGGGTGGGGGGGGCCCAGGCCGTGGCGGCGATGGCCCTGGGCACGGAGACCGTGCCGAAGGTGGACAAGGTGGTGGGGCCGGGGAACCTCTACGTGACGGCGGCCAAGCTCCTGCTCTCCCGGGAGGTGGGAATAGACTTCGCCGCCGGTCCCACCGAGCTGGCGGTGGTGGCGGACGGCTCCGCCGATCCCTCCCTCCTGGCCTGGGACCTGCTGGCTCAGGCGGAGCACGATCCCCACGCGGGGGTCTGGCTCCTCACCCCCTCCGAGGAGCTGGCCAGGGAGGTGGAGGGGGAGGTGGGGAGGGCGCTGAGGGGGTTGCCCAGGAGGGGGGTGGCGGGCGAGGCCCTGAGGGAGGGAAAGGTGGTGCTGACGGGGAGCCTGGAGGAGGCGATGGAGCTGGCCAACCTCCTCGCCCCGGAGCACCTGCAGCTGGCGGTGAGGAATCCCAGGAGGTGGCTGGGCAGGGTGAGGTGCGCCGGGACCATCCTGCTGGGGCAGGGCACCCCTCCCGCCGCCGGGGACTTCGCCGTGGGGCCGAGCCACGTGCTCCCCACGCTGGGGGTGGCGAGGTGGAGGGCGGGTCTGGGCGTACACGACTTCCTCAGGTGCCCCAGCGTGCAGGAGCTGGACCGGAGGGGCCTGAAGAGGCTGGCCCCGGTGGTGGAGAGGCTGGCGGAGGCGGAGGGGCTGCACGCCCACGCGGAGAGCGTGAGGAGGAGGGTGGAGTGAGGCTCACCCCCGAGAAGGCCGAGGAGCTGGTGAGGAGGCTGAACTTCGGGGAGGGACTGGTGACGGCGGTGGTGCAGGACTGGAAGACGGGGGAGGTGCTGATGGTGGCCCACCAGGACAGGGAGGCGGTCAGGAAGACCCTCACCACCGGGCTCATGCACTACTGGAGCCGCTCCAGGAAGAAGCTCTGGCTGAAGGGGGAGAGCTCGGGCCACCTCCAGCACCTGAAGGGGGTCAGGGTGGACTGCGACGGGGACGCCGTGCTCTACCTGGTGAGGCAGGTGGGGGGGGCCTGCCACGAGGGCTACCGCTCCTGCTTCTTCAGGGGG
>QNVD01000227.1 GCA_004347925.1 Hadesarchaea archaeon | reverse complement strand
CACCTCTGCCTCCCCTCCGTGGAGGACGTGAGGGAGGGGGTGATCGCGGCCAGGATAGCGGCCAGGGCGGCGGATGTGGCCAAGGGAATAGGGATGGAGAGGGAGCTGGAGATGGCCAGGGCCAGGAGGGAGCTGGACTGGGAGAAGCAGCTGAGGCTCTCCCTCTACCCGGAGAGGGCGAGGAAGCTCAGGGAGGAGAGGCCCCCCAGGCTTGACCCCAGAACCTGCAGCATGTGCTCCAAGTTCTGCGTCCTCAGGTTCCTGGGGGAGGTGCTGGAGGGGAAGGGCTAGGCCCCCGGGAGGCCGGCCTCCCGGAGGACCTCCGCCAGCTTTTCCAGCATCTCGTCCACGTCCTGGGGGGTGAGGTACCCCATGTTCCCTATCCTGAAGGTCTTCTCCTTCAGCCTCCCGTACCCCTGGGCCAGCTCCACCCCCCTCTCCCTCATCCTCCGGTACACCTCCAGGCCGCTAAGGCCCTGGGGGGCGTTGAGGCAGAAGATGGTGGGGCTCTCGTAGCCCGGCTGGGTGAAGAGGGTGAGGCCCAGCCTCCTCACCCCCTCCAGGATCCTCCTGGCCCTGGAGGCGTACTCCCTGAAGTACTCCCCCTTACCCTTCTCCTCCACCATCCTGAGGACCCGGTTGAGGGCCAGGATCTGGGGAATGGGCGGGGTGACGGGGGTCTCGTCCTTCTCCTGCGAGCGCTCGAACCTCTCGAAGTCGAAGTACCATCCCTTCTCCCTCATCTCCCTGGACCTCCTCATGGCCTCCTCCGAGACCGAGACCACGGCCATGCCCGGGGGAAGGCCCAGGCACTTCTGGGAGCCCGCGAAGCAAACGTCCACCCCCAGCCTGTCGGGGCTGAGCTCCACCCCTCCCAGGGCGCTGACGGCATCCACCAGCAGCAGCTTCCCGTGGGCCTTCACCACCTCCGCCAGCCTGGGGAGGGGGTTGAGCAGGCCCACGCTGGTCTCGCAGTAGGTTATGGTGACGGCCTCCACCTCGGGGTGCCTGCGGAGCTCCTCGTCCAGCCGGTCGGGGAGGACGGGGTGCCCGGGCTCCGTCTGCAGGACCACCACCTCCCTGCCGTTGGCCTCCGCCACCTT
>QNVD01000226.1 GCA_004347925.1 Hadesarchaea archaeon | reverse complement strand
GGGGGGAGGCGGTCCTGGAGGAGTACCCGAGGAGGTACGGGGAGTGGAGCGAGAGGATCTCGAGGAGCCTGAAGGTCCTGAGGCTGATAGAGAAGCTGAGCGACGGGGAGCTGAACCAGCTGGCCGGAATCCTCACCGGGCAGGACGTGGTGGACCTGGCCAACGGGACCAACCTGAAGAGGGTGGGGAGGAAGCTCCTGAGGCACCCGCGCTTCGCCCTCCGCCTGGCCAGGGGGCTCCTGGGGGGTTGAGTTGGGGAGGGTGGAGAGGTACCTGCTGGAGGGACTGCGGAAGCACCCCCTCCACCTGACCCTGGTGGATCCCGAGAAGACCCCGGGGAGGAAGGCCGGGGAGCTCTGCAGGAGGGCGGAGAGGGCGGGGACCTCCGCCATCATGGTGGGGGGATCCACGGTTTGCTCCACCACCCTCGTCGACGAGACGGTGAAGGCCATCAAGAAGGAGGTGGAGCTCCCCGTCATCCTCTTCCCCAACAACCTCTCGGGCATCAGCAGGTACGCCGACGCCATCTTCTTCATGTCCCTCCTGAACTCCTCCAGCCCCTACTTCCTCATCGACGCCCAGGCGCTGGGGGCCCCCCTGGTGAAGGAGTACGGGCTGGAGGTCCTTCCCATGGGATACCTGATCCTGGGACCGGGGGGAACGGCGGGCTTCGTGGGGCAGGCCAGGTTCCTCCCCCCCGAGAAGGCGGAGCTGGCGGCCGCCTACGCCCTGGCCGCCCAGTACCTGGGGATGCGCTTCGTCTACCTGGAGGCGGGATCGGGGGCTCCCTCCCCCGTCCCTCCCCGGACCATCTCCGCGGTGAGGAAGTACGTGGACCTCCCCCTGATCGTGGGAGGGGGGATAAGGACGGGAGAGGAGGCCTGGAGGGCGGCGCAGGCCGGGGCGGATCTGGTGGTGACGGGGACGGTGGTGGAGGAGGAGGGGGAGGCCAGGGTAAGGGAGATGGTGGAGGCCCTTAAGAGGATCCGCCGGGGTAGGGGCCGTTGAGGGAGATCCACACCATCGACCTCCCCACCAGGGTGGTGGTGGGGAGGGGGGGGATAGGAAGGGTGGGGAGGATCTGCAGGGAGCTGGGGCTGAGGGG
>QNVD01000225.1 GCA_004347925.1 Hadesarchaea archaeon | reverse complement strand
TGCCACGCCCTGATGATGGACGTCCCCGAGCCGCAGAGGACCCTGCTGAGGCTGTCCGGGCTTTGAGCGGAACCACCGAAAACACCACCGCTGCAGCGGGCGGGTTCGAGGTCTGCCCCAGGCTCCGGACCTGCCCCCGCGCCGACTACGAGCACAAGCTCATGTACTGCTACGGGGACTACCGGAGGTGCCCCCTCTTCAGGGGGAGGGGTTAGGGTACTTCGGAGGGTGGAGGCTGGAGGAGTTCCTGGGGCGGGTATTTAAGTGGGAAAAACGTGGGAATATTGATGGCGGAGGCTTGGTCGGCGGAGACGGCAGTCCCCCGGAGCCTGCTGGAGGCGTTCAGGGTGGGGGTGCCCGGGGACTGCCCGGGCCTCGTCAGGGTGAGGGTCTGGATTGACTGGGCGGGGAGGTGCGGCGTCTCCTACTCCACGCCGGCGGGGCACCAGTGGGGGGAGGAGGGGAGGGAGGCGGCGGAGAGGGCGCTGAGGAACTTCTTCCCCCCGAACAGGCTGCGGGAGTGGAGGGAGATCTGGGGCGAAAGGGGGGTGGGCGAGCCTGACCCCCTCACCGATGGGGCTAGCAGGGGAAGTGCCCGCCCCCCCGCCAAAAAATCGGGGGGATAGGTGATGGAAGTGTACGTCTGCGTCTGGTGCGGGAGGACGCTTAAACTGGATTCAAGGGGTTGCTGGGTTCACCCCGGCGGTGCCCTCTACATCCAGAGGTGCGAGAGGTGCGGGGCGGAGGTGGACGCCTTCCCCTACCCGGACAAGTGCCCGGTCTGCGGGGGGAGGCTGCTGGACGACCACTGCGCCCTGCCCAGGCGTATGTCGCTGGTGGGCGAAAGGCAGGCGGGGGGTCTGGGGCACACCCCGAGAGCCCGTACAAGTCTGTAATTCCAACCGGGGCACTACCCTTTGCCCCCCGCCTGCCCGCCAGACAAAAAAATTTGGGGTGATTATTGATGGACGAGAAAACAAAGGAGGTGGGACGTGGCAGTACCGCGGGCGTAGCAAATACTACGCATGCTGTCCGTGCTGCCACTGGCTGGTGCGCGTCAAACCCAAACTCACGCTCACCCTCTCAAGCGTGCAGGGGTGAGGGTT
>QNVD01000224.1 GCA_004347925.1 Hadesarchaea archaeon | reverse complement strand
CAGACCGTCGGGCAGGGGGGAGGCGAAGAGGGAGAGGAGACCCGCCATGAGGAGGCAGACCACCAGTCCCACCATCCACCACCTGAGCCTCATCCCCTCACCTACAGCTTGGGAAGCTCCAGCAGGTCCGGCCTCGCCCTGGAGACCATGCCCACCACGGCCACCGTCACCACGGCCTCCACCACCCCTATCACCGCGTGGTACCCCACCATGGCCGGGAGGGCCACGCTCAGGGGGGAGGTGCCCGAGGCGGCCAGCTCCAGGGAGCAGGCCACGGAGGCCAGCACGATCGCCACCCAGGCCGCCACCCCCGCCCCCACCATCCTCCCCCTCTTCCCCCCCACCACCCTGGAGATCAGGAAGTAGAGCCAGTACCCCAGGATGGCACCTATCAGCCCCATGTTGAGGATGTTGGCCCCCAGCGTCGTTATTCCCCCGTCCTGGAAGAAGAGGGCCTGGACCGCCAGGATGGAGGCCATCACGAGGGATCCGGCCAGGGGCCCCACGAAGACCGCTATCAGGACCCCTCCCACCACGTGCCCGCTGGTCCCCCCCGCCACGGGCACGTTGAGCATCTGAACGGCGAAGACGAAGGCCGCCAGCACCCCCAGCAGGGGCACGTGCCTGTCCTCCAGCCTCCGGTTCACGCGCCAGACGGAGAAGGCCAGCACGGCCGCCGCCAGAGCCCAGAGGGGAACCCAGACCTCCGGGGTGAGGAACCCGTCGGGAAGGTGCATCCTGCTAATATTACTTTTAGGTATTTAAGTATTAGGCACCTCCCTCCTTTCCAGGATCTCCCCCTCCAGCAGGGAGAGGATCTTTCCCTTGACCTCCTCCAACCCCCTCTCCACCCTCCTCCTTCCCCCGAAGACCTCGCGGAGCACCCTCCTCCCCGCCTCGTCATCGTTCCTCACCCTCAGCACCAGGGATCCCTCCGCCCATTCCCCTCCCCTCAGGAGACCGTCCGCGTCCCCGTCCGTCAGGGCTATCACGGGCTTCCCCGTCCTGCTCAGCAGGTCCCCCACCACCGCGGAGGTGTCGTCCCCCACCGTCACCGCCCCCTCCGCCCCCTCCACCAGCTCGTAAACCTGGTAACCCGCGTGGTCCACGAAGACC
>QNVD01000223.1 GCA_004347925.1 Hadesarchaea archaeon | reverse complement strand
CCTCTCGATCCTCAGGTCCCCCTCCACCCCCCTGCCCACCACCCTCACCCCGGCCCCCCTTCCCGCCAGCACGTCGCTTCTGGTGTCCCCCACCAGCAGGGCCTGGGAGGGATGAACCCCCAGCCTGCGGCAGGCCTTCCTCACGGCCTCGGGGTGGGGCTTGGCCCTCCTAACGTCGTCCCCGGTGAGGATGGCGTCGAAGAAGTCCCCCAGGCCAAGCCTGGCGAGGAGGCGCTGCACCAGGCGGGAGGGGGTGTTGGTCACCAGGGCCAGCCTGAAGCCCCTCCTCCTCAGCTCCCCCAGCACCTCCTCCGCCTCGGGGAAGGTCCCGATCTCGTCCAGGTGGTGCTCGTAGCGGGAGAGGCAGTACTCCACGGCCTCCCTCCCCAGCCCCAGCCTCTCGAAGTTCCGGGAGAGGCTGAAGCCCCAGTACTTCTTCACGTACTCCCCCTTCCCCACCCTCCCCTTCCCGAACTTCCCCAGGGTCTCGTTCAGGGCCGAGTACCACACGTCCAGGGAGTCCACCAGCACCCCGTCCAGATCGAAGAGCACGGCCTTGACCCTCATCTCCCGACCTCCCGACCCCTGGGGTGGGGGAGGGAAAAAAGCCCCACCTTTTTAGGGGGGAGGGGAAGCTGGAGAGATGATCACCCTGCTCTCCGGGGGCACGGGAACCCCCAAGCTCCTGCAGGGGATGAGGGGGAGGGCGGAGCTCTGCGTGGTGGTGAACACCGGTGATGACATAGAGGTCTCCGGCCTCCACGTCTCCCCCGACCTGGACTCCGTGGTCTACACCCTCTCCGGGATCATCAACGAGCGGACCTGGTGGGGGATAAGGGGGGACACCTTCGAGACCCACCGGGCGCTGAGGAGGCTGGGGGTGAGGGAGCTCCTGAGGCTGGGGGACAGGGACAGGGCCACCTGCCTCTTCCGCACCCTGGAGCTGAGGAGGGGGAGAAGGCTGTCCGAGATCACCTCGGAGCTCTGCAGGAGGCTGGGGGTGAGGGAGAGGGTCCTCCCCATGACGGATGGCAGGGTGACGACGGAGATCCTGACGCCCCGCGGGTGGGTGCACTTCCAGGAGTTCTGGGTGGGGGGGCGCGGCAGGGGGGAGGTGAGG
>QNVD01000222.1 GCA_004347925.1 Hadesarchaea archaeon | reverse complement strand
TACTACTGGAGGGTGGTGGTGAGGGACGGGGCGGGGAACGAGAACGCCTCGGAGACCCTCAGGTTCACCGTGGACACCCTTGCCCCTCCGGCCCCGGTCCTCCTCTTCCCCGAGAACCGCTCCCTGGAGAACAAGAAAGAGGTGACCTTCGGGTGGACGGAGGTGGCGGACAACTGGGCCCCGGGATACGAGAACTACCTGGTCCAGGTGGCCAGGGACCAGGCCTTCTCCTCCCTCTACCATGAGAACTGGGTGGGGGACAATTCCTACTCCCTGACCTTCGCGGAGGACGGGGTCTTCTGGTGGAGGGTGAGGGCGGCGGACAGGGCTGGGAACCTGGGTCCCTGGTCGGAGAACCGGAGGCTGACGGTGGACACCGCCGCCCCACCGGCTCCCCAGCTCCTCTTCCCGACCCACGGGACCTACACCAATGAGAACCAGCTCACCTTCTCCTGGACTAAGGTGTTGGACCTCCTCTCCATGCCCGTGACCTACCGCCTGCAGCTTGCCGGAGAGAACTCCTTCGCCTCCCCCTACTATGACAACGAGCCCTGGACCCGCCTTTACGCCGAGAATTCCTCCGGCGAGAACTTCCTCTCCCCGGAGAACGCGAAGGGGGCACCGGACGAGAACTTCTCCCTGGCCATCCTGGACAACGAGAACCGCAGCTACAGGCTCTGGGGCTACGGGTACCGCAGGGGAGAGGGGGAGAACCTCCTCTTCCTCAGGATGGGGGTGAGGTACAGGGCGAGCGGGGCCTTCGACAACGATAACCTGGTGCTGACCTACTCCCTGGACAACGGGAAGACCTTCGGATCCCGCCATGCCTGGACGCCCCGGGACAACGAGGTGCACGAGCTCGAGGTGGACATCACCGGGGACAGGGTGTGGACCTGGGAGGATGTGGAGAAGCTGAGGGTCTACCTCCTGTACGAGAACGAGGGGCCGGCAGACGGGGAGAACCTGTACGTGGACTCCCTCTACCTCTCCTGCCTCAGCACCTCCTTCACCCTCCCGCAGGTGCTGGGGGACGGGGAGTACTGGTGGAGGGTGGTGGTGAGGGACAACGCGGGGCACGAAAACCTCTCCCCCCCGGCCTGGTTCCTCGTCGACACCCTCCCCC
>QNVD01000221.1 GCA_004347925.1 Hadesarchaea archaeon | reverse complement strand
TCCTCCCCCCCCTCCACCAGGAGCAGGAGGCCGAGGAGGAGGAGCTTGGACTGCACCGGAAGGGTGCGGATGAGCTCCGACATCTTGTCCTCCTCCAGCCTCTCGTAGGCCAGGTTGACGTGATCGAGCGTGACCCTCGTCGCCCCCTCCAGCTCAGCCAGCTCCCCCGCCACCCTGAGGAGATCCAGCGCCCTCCTGGCATCCCCGTGCTCCCTGGCCGCATGGGCCGCGCAGAGGGAAAGCACCCCCTCCTCCAGGGCCCCTGGCTGGAAGGCCTCCGAGGCCCTCTCCGCCAGGATGTCCCTCAACTGGAGGGCGTCGTAGGGGGGGAAGACCAGCTCCTCCTCCCCCAGGCTGCTTCTCACCCGGGGATCCAGGTAGTGGGTGAACCTCAGGTCATTGGAGATGCCTATCACGCTGACCCTCGCCTTCTCCAGCTCCGAGTTCACCCTGGTGAGGTCGTAGAGCACCTCATCGCCCTTTTTCATCACCATGCGGTCAACCTCGTCCATAACTATGATCACCATCCTCTCCTCCGAGTCCAGCACCTTCAGGAAGTTCTCGTAAAGCAGGTCCACGGGCCATCCGGTAGCCGGGACGGAGGCTCCCCCCGACAGGGAGTTGGTGAGGGTGGCCAGCACACGGTACCTGGTGTTGACCCTCTCGCAGTTCAGGTAGATGCCCTCTATCCTCCGGTTCAGCCTCTCCCCGGCCCTCTCCAGCTCCCCCAGCACATACCTGACGGTGGCCGTTTTCCCCGTTCCCGTCTTTCCGTAGATGAAGACGTTGGAGGGGGTTTCCCCCCTGAGGGGGAAGGACAGGATCTTGGCCAGCTGCTCTATCTGCTCCTCCCGGTGCGGGAGCCTCTCCGGGAGGTAGCTGGGACGGAGGAGCTCACGGTTTCTGAAGATCGGGTTCCTCTCCACCCAGTTCCTGAAGAGTTCTCCCCCCTTCATCTTTCCCCACCTCCAGCCTCTCTTTCATCCATTTCTTCCACTCCTCTATCCTCCCCCCCAGCTCCCCCAGCAGCACCCTCTCCTCGGGGGCGGCGCCCTTGGCCTGGGAGGGAAAGAGGGAGAGCCGGACCAGCTTCTGCAGGCGCAGCTCCAGCAGGTCCTCCACCGCTTCCCTC
>QNVD01000220.1 GCA_004347925.1 Hadesarchaea archaeon | reverse complement strand
CGGGGGCGGGGGGAGGGGCGTTCTCCACCCTGAACCACCTCACGGGGGTCTCATAGACGTTGCTGGCGTTGTCGCGCGCCCTGACCCTCCACTGGTAGTCGTTGTCGGGCAGGGGGAAGGGAACCTGCCAAGAGTTCTCGGAGATCCAGCCCGAGTCCAGGTAGTTCTCCACCTCCCCCACGGAGACCAGGACCCGGTAGGAGAGCGGAAGAGAATTATCAGTTCCCTCCGCCCAGCTCAGGGTGGGCTGGGAGTTCTCCAGGGTGGCTCCGTTGTCCGGCCAGAGGAGGTCCACCCCCTGCGGGGGCAGGTTGTCCAGCCTGAACCAGCGTATCTCCGAGTTCTCCCCCTCGTTCCCGGCGTTGTCCCTGGCCTGGACCCTCCAGTACCAGACCCCGTCCGGCAGGGGGAGGTCCATCCTCCAGTTCTCCCCCTCCACCCACCCCGAGACCGCGTTCTCGTGGGAGAAGGAGGGATCGTCGCTGAGCTTCACCCGGTACCTCACCGGAAGGGAGTTCTCCGCCACGGATGTCCACCTGAACTCCACCTCCCTGAGGTTCTCCCCGTTCTCCGGGGAGAGGGGGGAGGGGGCGGGGGGAGGAGCGGTGTCGAGCTGGAAGGTGCGGGAGGGACTGAAGGAGCTCCAGTTTCCGGCCCCGTCCCTGGCCCTCACCCTCCAGGAGTAGATCCCGTCCACAGAGAGGGGCGGGACCTGCCAGGCGTTCTCGGAGAGCGTGACGTCGTGAACCGTCACGGGGCCGTACTCCACCCTCAGGTTGTAGGAGAGGGGTCCCGAGATGTCCCAGACGTTCTCCCACCTGAGAAGGGGGGTCCTGGTGTTCAGGTTCTCCCCGGCCGCGGGGGAGAGGAGGACGGGCACGGGAGGAGGTGTCAGGTCCACCCTGAAGCTCCAGGTGGGGGAGGGGAGGGTGCCCTCGTTCCCGGCGTTGTCCCTCGCGAAGACCCTCCAGTAGTACACGTTCTCCTGGAGGGGGGAGGGTACCCAGTAGTTCTGCTGGATCCAGCCCGAATTCTCCACGGGCTGGGTGAAGAGGTGATCCAGGGCCACCTGGACGAAGAAGGCCAGGGGGAGGGAGTTCTCGGAGGGGGAGAGCCACTGGAGGAGAGGAGTGGGGGTGTTCTCGTTCTCCCCGTCGGAGGGG
>QNVD01000022.1 GCA_004347925.1 Hadesarchaea archaeon | reverse complement strand
GGGGCATGCTTCATCACCTCCGCCTTTTTTATGCTCTGCGGAGGTGGAAAAGCACAAAGGTCAGGCATGGTATNCCAAANCCGAAGGGAAGCGATACCTTTATAAAGGATTCCTACCCCAAAAAAACTCAGCGAGAAAAATGGAGTTCTGTCCCAGGTGCGGCAACATCCTCTACCCCGAGAAGGTCAAGGGGCTCACCAAGCTGGTGTGCAAGAAGTGCGGTTACAAGGTGGGGGCCAGGAGCAGGGAGAGCTACAAGATCAGGGAGAAGGGGGTGGAGCCCAGGGAGATCCCGGTCATCGTGGAGTCCAAGAAGAGGAAGAAGAAGGTGGTGGAGCAGGAGTACGAGCTGGAGCCCGTGGAGTTCTACGAGGAGATGTTTGAGGAGTAGCGGTCAAACCCTGACCACCGCCCCCTCCAGGGCCCTGGAGCAGGGGCAGGACCGGAGGGCGGGAATCCTGGGGAGGGCGGAGAGGAAGAGCCTCGCTATGGTCTCGGTCCCCCTCTCCATCCTCTCCGCCACCTCCGTGTGGGTGAGCTTGGTCCCGGCCAGGCCCGCGGCGAAGTTGGTGACCAGCCCCACGGCAGCGTAGCACATCTCCAGCTCCCTGGCCAGCACGCACTCCGGGACGTTGGTCATGCCCACCAGGTCCCCCCCCAGCCTCCTGAAGGCCCTTATCTCCGCCGCCGTCTCGAACCTGGGCCCCTCCGTGCACACGTAGGTCCCCCGGGGGTGGAGCCTCACCCCCTCCTCCTTTGCCGCCTCCAGCAGGATCCTCCTGAGCTCGGGGCAGTAGGGCTCGGTCAGGTCCACGTGCACCACCCTCTTCCTGCCCCCCGTGTAGAAGGTGGCGGGGCGGCTCCTGGTGAAGTCCAGGAACTGGTCCAGCAGGACCAGCTCCCCGGGCCTCATCCTGGGGTTCAGGGAACCGCAGGCCGAGACCGCCAGCACCCTCTCCACCCCCAGCGACCTCAGGGCCCAGAGGTTGGCCCTGTAGTTCACCAGGTGGGGGGGATGCTCGTGCTTCCTGCCGTGGCGGGGGAGGAAGGCCACCCTCCCGGGGCCTAAGCCCCCCACCAGCACCTCCACCCTCCCGTAAGGGGTCCTCACCCCCCTCCACCCCCCCGAGACCGCCAGGCGGTAGAGGCCCGTTCCCCCTATTATCCCCACCCTGACCCCGCCCCGGCTGGCCCTCATGTCTCCCTCACCGACGAGAACCCTCTGCCCAGCAGGAGGCTCCCTATGGCGATCTTCTGGGCCTCCACCGTTCCCTCCGCTATGGTGGCCCCCAGCACCGACCGGAGGGCGAAGTGGGCGTCCAGCTCGGTGGTGAGCCCCATGGCCCCGTACCAGAGGGTGGCGTCGGTGACCGCCCTCAGGCAGTCCACGGAGGCCANGAGCTTGGCCTCGGAGGCGGCCAGGGCCACCGCGGAGGGGCTGCCCCTCCCCCTCCTGAGCTCCTCCACCATCTGCCCGGCCCGGTAGGTGAGGAGGCGGATCGCGTCCACCCTGGCCCGGTGCTCCGCCAGCTGGAACTGCACCCCCTGGAACCTGGCCAGGGGCCTCCCGAAGGAGGTCCTCTGCTTGAGGTACTCCGCCCCCTCCTCCAGGAGCCTGAGGGTGGGGCCCACCAGGCTCATGGCCACCGCCACCCTGGTGATCACGAAGCCCTCCTGGATCAGGTAGACGCCCCTGTTCTCCTCCCCCACCAGGTGGTGGGAGGGGACCCTCACCCCCTCGTACCTGATCCTCCCCAGCGAGGGCCCCAGCGTCTCCAGCTCCGACCACTCCACCCCCCTCTGGGAGAGGGGGACGTAGATCAGGCCCATGCCCCTGTGCCCCAGCTCCGGGGAGGTCTTCCCCGTCACCAGGTGCCCCCCTCCCAGCGTTCCCGCCTCGGCCACCAGGCTTATGCACTGCTTCTCCCCGGTCACCACGTACTCCTCCCCCTCCCTCCTTATCCTGGTCTGAACGGCCGTGAAGTCGGTGCCGCACCCCGGCTCGGTGGAGGCCAGGCCCAGCACGGCCTTTCCCCCCGCTATGGAGGGGAGGAGCTCCTCCTTCAGCCTCTCCCTCCCGTGCTCGCTCACGATGAGGCCCTCCGTGTTGGAGAGTAGGACGCCCACCGTCACCAGGCCGCTGCGGTCGGCCCTGGAGAGCTCCTCCACGGCCACCAGGAAGGTGGGGTAGTCGGAGGCCGATCCCCCGTACTCCTCCGGGAGGAGGAGGCCGGTGAGCCCGAAGCCTGCCAGCTCCCTCCAGAGCTCGGGGGGGATCCTCCTGGTCCTGAAGAGCTCCCTGGAGCGCGGCTCCAGCACCTTCCCCAGGAACTCCCGGAGGGAGCGGCGGTAGAGCTCCTGCTCCTCCGTGAGGCCCGGCTCCATCCTTTATCCTCCCCCTCTCCCCTTTTGAGCCTTCAGCCTCCAGAGGTCATCCGCCAGCGCCTCCAGCTCCTCCCTCCTCTCCACCCTCTCCCTCCACTCCTCTGGTATCCCCCCCTCCCCGTGGTAGGCCCCGCTCAGGGCCCCCGTCATGGCCCCTATGGTGTCGGTGTCCCCTCCCAGCCCCACCGCGTAGAGGAGGGCCTCTTTGAAGCTCCCGAAGTGGAGGAGGAAGGAGCAGAGGGCGGTGGGGACGGAGCGGTGGGCCTCCACCCCGTTCCCCAGCTCCCTCACCACCCTCTCCCTCCTGCCCCCCTCCTCCAGCATCCTCCTCACCCTCCCCAGCTTCTCCAGGTAGACGGGGTGGGAGGTGAAGCCCTCCAGCTCCTCCAGGAAGTCGAAGGGGTCGAAGGAGGAAGGGGGAGGGGCCAGCAGGGCTAGGGAGACCGCCCTGGCCTGGAGGACCGCCCCCTCCCTCCCCAGCTCGTGGGCGTGGGTGAGGAGGCTCTGGGCCTCGGCCACCTCCCTCAGCCTGACGGGATCGTCGTGGTAGAGGAGGCCCACCGGAGCCACCCTCATGGCCGCCCCGTTCCCGTAGGATCCCCTCCCCCCGAAGAGGTGCCTGGAGGCCTCGTTCCAGGGCACCCCGTCCCTCAGGAGGGAGAAAACGGTGGGGGGGCCGTGGGCGTACCCCCTCCAGGGCTCCCTCTCGTAGTTCCTCAGGAAGGTCCAGGCCAGGTGCTCCCCGTCGAAGCCACCCCTCTCCACAAGGGACTGGGCCAGCCCCATCATCATGTGGGTGTCGTCCGTCCACCTCCCGGAGAACTCCCCCCTGGAGCTCCCCAGGGCGTCCCCCACCGCCGTCCCCAGCAGGCAGCCCTTGAACTTCTCCCTCATCTTCGTGGTGCAGGGGGTGGGATTTGAACCCACGAAGGCCTTCGCCACGGGGTCCTAAGCCCCGCTCCTTAGACCAGGCTTGGATACCCCTGCCGGAAAACTTGAGGAGGGCCGGCTTTATTACCGTGAGCTACCCACCCCTAAAGGTGTGGGCTTCCTGATTCAGCGACGGGGCTTGCCCCGCGACCACGGCGGGAGCCGGGACGCAGAGTAGGGGCCCCATCTCCACAGGCGTAACTTCGGGCCGCCCCAGCCCTAGGGAGAGGATGCGACAGGCGGCTATGTAGTCCCTGTCGAACCCCTCCGGAAGGTTTTGTGAGGTGCCCCTGGGGTCCACCTCCACCACCCTCCTACCAGCCCTCTCAGCCTTGTAGGACAGGTAGTAGAAGAACTTTCCCCAAGAGGCATCTAGGATTTTCTGGGCGAGGTTGTGGTTTTTTGCCATCCCAGAAATGTTCAGTTTCTCCACGGCTATCAGGTCGTAGTTTTCCACGTAGAAGCGGGAGAGCTTGTGGAGGAAGTCGTTCCTCTGGTTCACCAGCTTCTCGTATGCTTTAGCTAGCCTCACTCTGGCCTTCTCCCTGTTCTTCGAGCCCTTCTTCCTCCTGCAAAACTCTCTCAGCCTCCTCCTCATCCGCTCAAGCGTCCTCTCGTAGAACCTCGGGTTCTCGACCTGCCTGCCTTCACTATCCGTCAGGAAGTGCCTGACCCCGACATCTATGCCTACTGCTCTACCCGT
>QNVD01000219.1 GCA_004347925.1 Hadesarchaea archaeon | reverse complement strand
CCATCCCCCTGCGTCCTCCATCAGCACCGCCCCCCCCTCCAGGGCGAAGCCGGTGGTGGGGGTGAACCATCCTCTCACCTCCACCTCCAGGGAGCCCAGCCCCAGGCCCAGGAAGGGCTTTGCCGGGGCTACCTCCTCGGGTCCCGCCGTGGCGGAGGGCTCGGGGAAGGTGTACTTCCTCACCCTGAGGTTCCTGATCCTGTGTATGTTGTTGTAGCCTCCCGTCCTCGCCGCCCAGCCGAAGCAGGTTCGGCTCTGGTTGTCCTTTTGGGGCCGGAGAGAATCCTGATAAGCGAGGACCTGAGAACCGTCGTACCAGATCTCGGTGTTCTCGTTTTCACTCGCACCTTTCCTCCAGTGCCTTACCTCCACCCTGTGCCAGCTCAGGTTGTCTATGTCACTTCTCTTCACGGTTCCGATGATTGTTCCATTCCACTGTAGCTGTATGTTATCGCCGTATTCGTCAAAAATGAAGTGGTATCCCCCCGCCGCCGCATCCTCGGAGAGAGGGGTGGAGGCACAGTAAGCGTAGAGCCAGGTGGCATCCGCTCCTGGAGTCCCGGGAGGGTTGGTGCCCAGTCCCGCCCAGAGCTCGAACTGGGCTACGAAGCCCACGCCTGGGTTGAGCTGGTACTCCAGTTGCCCGCGCTGGTTGTTCTTGTTGGGGGTGAGCTCCACATAACCCCTGGAGCCCACGTAAACGGCGTTATCCTTCAGGGACCCTCGGGGAGGGGAGCCCATGTCCTCGTAGATCAGCCAGAGGACGGAGGGATCGCTCACCCCCTCCACCCTCCCCGACCCGTAGTACATCTCTATGTTCTCGCTCCCGGAAGCGGGGAGGAGGGGGAGGTTCACCCATATGGTGGCACTCTTACCGTAGTAGTCCCAGCTCTCCACGTAGTACCTGAGGGGGATGTCGCCCCAGTAGAACCTCAGGTCCCCCCCGTCCTGTCGGGCGTTCCCGGGGAAGTTGTCGGGGGTGAGGACCAGCCTCACGGGGAAGTCGTAGAGGGGGTAGTTCTTCGGGTTGGTCACGGTGATCCTCCTCAGGTAGAGGGGGTTGGAGGGGGAGAGGGAGAGGTAGCCCGCCCTTCCCTTCCAGGTGGAGAGGAGGGGCTCCTCGGCGCTCAAACGGAGGGTGGTCCTGACCTCCCCCCCCTCCTCCATCCCCCGAGGGAGG
>QNVD01000218.1 GCA_004347925.1 Hadesarchaea archaeon | reverse complement strand
GACGGCTACATCTGCGACTTCATGCAGGCCGAGAGGGACCTCCCCGCCAGGAGGTTCCTGGAGGTGGCCCAGGAGGACGAGGAGGAGGCCAAGAAGTACCTGAGGGCAATGAACGAGGGGACGGGAGGAATAGCGGCGGTGATAGACAACTCCATCTGGCTGGGCTTCTACATGAGCGGGGGAATAGGCTTCTCCAACACGGTGGCCTCGGCCGCCTTGGCGGGCAACATCATAGAATCCTTCTCGGACGAGCTGGTGGAGCTCATCCACCGCTACACCATGGGGGTCAGGAAGGTACCGCCCAAGTGGGAAACGGTGAAGTTCATGGTGAACACCATCATCCAGTACACCATGGAGAGCTACGAGAAGTTCCCCACCCTGGCGGAGTTCCACTGGGGAGGGGCCCACAGGGTTTCCGTGATAGGCTCCGTAGCGGCCGCCACGGCCGGAATCCTGACCGGAAGCTCCACCATGGGGCTGATGGCCGCCCACTACTCCATAGCCCACGTGATGAAGGAGGGATGGCTGAGGACGGGCTGGGCGGGTCAGGAGATCCAGGACCACATAGGCCTGCCCTACCTGTGCAGCTTCAGACCCGAGGAGGGCAACCTGGTGGAGCTGAGGGGGCTCAACTACCCCATGCAGTCCTTCAGCGCCGCCCACGGGGCCATAAGGGCGGCGGCCGTTTACGCCGCCATGATAGGGAGGGGGAGCTCATGGTGCCTGAGCCCGGTGGTCAAGGTGGCCTTCGCCGATCCCCACCTGGTCTTCGACTTCAAGCATCCCAGGCTCTGCATAGCCAAGGCGGGGATAAGGCAGTTCATGCCGGCCGGGGAGAGGGACCCGGTGCTCCCGCCGCACTGAGGTGGGGGGATGAGGAAGATTCCCAGGTTGGAGGAGTGGTATCCCAACTTCAGCGAGGAATTTGAAAAGACCAAGCTCCCGTCCGTGATGGAGAGGGTGACCACGGAGGAGCCTCCCCTCCCCAAGGCCTCGCAGCCCCGTCCGGAGGGCTGGTGGAGGGAGTACCCCCATTCCCTCTGGATAGTGGACAGGGGGAGGGAGCCCACCGCCTACGAGCTGCTCCACGATTTCATCGTGGGAAAGGCCATGACCAGCCCCCTGGCCATCTCCATAGGAAGCACCCCACCCTCAAGGCTGATCCTCTTCGAGGTGAAGCATCCCACGAGGGGGGTGGAATATGCCAGGATCTTCCTGAACCCCACGGACGTGATGGAGGGATACGCGGAGGAGGAGCCGGATGTGGTGGTGAGGATAGGGTACTACGATCTGGTGGCCGTGCTGTGCGGGGAGCTTCCCCCCTTCAATCCCCTCTACGAGGGGAGGGTGGAGATCATAGGGAACACGGTGGCAGCCATAGACCTTTTATGTGATGTGTTGGAAGCTACTAACGGCAGGGAGGCCCCGCCAGGGAGTCCCACTCCCATCCCGAGGCCGGTGATGTGGCCTCTGGGCCATCCCTAGGTGAGAGGATGAAGGCGAAGACGGCGAAGGAAACGGTGGACCTGTACGACGACCTGGGGAACTGCGTGGGCAGGGAGATACCTCTCCAGGCCCTCTCTCCCCTCTACAACCCCTACATGAGGGAGGTCCTGGATCTCTTCAAGAGGCTGGCAGTCATAGATCTGGGCAAGCTGGAGGTGCTGATGAAAAAGGGAATGGCCGGCTGGGAGACCGTGGTGGGGCAGGACGAGAACAGGATGCCCTGGTACGGCAGGGATCTCCCGCTGGTGGACAGGGCCAAGGAGATCGTGGAGAGGATCAAGGAGAAGGTGGAGAAGTACGGTGATGGGGAGCCGCTGGTGGAGGGGGCGGGGAAGTACATCATAGTCAAGATCCCCCGCCGGATGATGGAGATCTCGGCCAGCAGGGATCCCACCCTCACCTGGACGGCGGTGGCCCTCTGTCAGGCGGTGGCCGAAACCTTCAACATGACCCCGGAAACGGACCCCGACGGCTGCAACATGCTGAAGGGAGCGGTTTTCGGGAGGTACCCGCAGTCCCCCGAGTTTCCCCCCGGCGGGCCGGTCTCCACCTTCCTTAAGCAGAGCAACACGGTGGACGGGCTGGGATCGGGCTTCAAGGCCATCATGGTCAACCATCTGGTGGCCCTCTGCAACAAGAGGACCCTGGACGCGGTGGCCCTGACCACCATCCTCGAGCAGGCCGCCCAGTGGGAGATGGGGAACGCGCTGGGATGGTTTGAGAGGTACCAGCTCCTGGGTTCCGCCTACCAGGGATTCAACGCCAACAACCTGGTGCTGGATCTGGTGAAGGAGAACAGGGAGGGGACGATAGGGGATGTGGCCTACAGCGTGGTGAGGAGGGCCTTGGAGGACGGGGTGATCAAGGTCAAAAGAACCCTCCCCTCCGGATACAAAATTTATTCCACCAACGACTACCCCCTCTGGAACGCCTACACCTGCGCAGCCGTTCTGGCAGCCGTCATAGTGAACGTGGGGGCGAGCAGGGCGGCGCAGAGCGTCTCCACCGTGATAGGATACTTCGGTGACCTCCTCCTCATGGAGACGGGCGGCTTGCCCGACCCCGACGCCGGCAGGGTGGAGGGGACGGGGCAGGGATTCGCCTTCTACACCCACTCCATCTACGGTGGGGCCGGCCCCGGGGCCTACACCCTCGATCACGTGATTCCCAGGCACGGGTCTGGCTTCGTGGGTCCGTGCATCGTGGCCGGCATGTGTTTGGACTCGGGCACCCAGCTCTTCTCGCCCGAGATGACCTCGGCCAGCTACTTCAAGATAAGGGAGAGGCTGCCCCTCCTCCACGAGCCCCTGAAGAAGGTGGCGGAGGCGGCGGAGAGGATAAAGCCAGAGGTGATGAAGGGGTGAAAGGATGGCGGAGGGAAAGGTGAAGTACGAACCGCAGATCTACCCCGGTAAGGACGAGACCTCGGAGAGGCGGAGGAAGCTCTGGGACAAGAGGAGGAAGCTGGCCAAGTACAGGGAGATCTCGGACGACGACATCACCCGGCTCCTGGGGCACAGGGCGGTGGGGGCCCTCTACCCAAGCGTGCACCCCCCCCTGGAGGAGCTCATCGAGGCCTACGATCCCATTAAGAACATCGTGGTTCCCACCCCCGGCGCGCGGGCGGGGGACAGGATAAGGTTCGTGCAGTTCGCGGACAGCTTCTGGCACCCCCCCATAGCCCCCCACGGGAGGCTGAGGCTCTACTTCAACAGGCTCAGGGGAATAGACGTGGTGGCCTACAGTGGAAGGTGCATCCTGGAGATGAGGGAGAGGGATCTGGAGGCGGCCATGAAGATGCTGCTGGAGACCGAGATCTTCAATCCGGCCAGAACGGCCCTCAAGGGAATCACCATCCACGGTCACTCCCTGAGGCTGGATGAGGACGGTCTGATGTTCGACGCCAGGAGGAGGTACATCCTGGACAAGTCCACGAGGGAGGTGGTCTACATCAAGGACCAGATGGGGAGGGTGCTGGACAACCCGGTTCCCGTGGGGAGACCCCTCTCGGAGGAGGAGTGCAGGAAGCTGGACCTGGCCTACACCTGGGACACCCATCCCTTCAAGTCCAGGACGGAGGTGCTGGAGATCCTCTCCAGGGCCGCCAAGCTCAGGGTCCTGGCCGGCTTCAACCCGGAGCTCCTTACGGAAGAGATGTAGGGTGAGCTCTTGAGCAGCAAGCACTTGGAAGGGGTTAGCAGGGTCCTGAGTCCCGAGGCCTTCGAGGATTTCAAGAGAAGACTGAGCGGAACGGCGCTCGAGATAAGGGAAAAGCAGGCCGAGTACTACAGGGACACCTATCCCCCCGGCTACGAGCACATAGCCCCCGACGGGATGGCCACCGAGCCCTGGTACCTCAACTGGGTGAGGGAGAGGGGCGGTATAACGATGGAGGAGTACGACAAGCTGATTTACGAGGAGTTCGTGGAGTGGGCTTACAGGGTCATCCACGCCATAGGGATCTGCAAAAGGGCGGTGGCCGAGAAACCCCCGGTCTCGGAGCTGATCAAGGCCAAGTGGCTCTGCCACCTCAGCCATCCCCCGGCCTACATGGTCAGGCCCGATCTCGGCTTCTCCACCACTCAGATGCTGTACGGGAAGTACGCCACCACCATGTGGTGCCACGTGGACTGGTGGAGGGGAGAGTTCGTGTGGTTCCAGGGATACCACAACGAGGACGGGGTGCCGGTTCAGCACTGGATCATAGGGATGACCAAGGAGATCGTGCAGCACTTCGACGAGGAGGACAGGCAGAAGCTCCTCACGCCCAGCGACTTCATGGCGGTTCCCCCCGACGTCACGGCCCCCCTGGATAGAAGGCACCTGCGCACGGGCATAAAGCTGCGTGAGATACCCAAGAGGTCCCCCTACGATCTGGTGGAGTGGCTCAGGATGGCCAGGGACATCATAAAGGACCTGAGGGAGGAGATCTTCCCTAGGTGGACCCACGCCACCCTCTACATCTCCACCTCCCCCGGGAACATGGGCATAGCCTCCCAGCACACCTTCTGGACCGCCCAGTTCTGGGCCCTGGTCTGGATGGCCATGAACGCCACCAGGCTGATAGGGATCCCCATCATGTTCTACACCTACGAGCCCCTTCCCCCCATCCTCAACACCCTGCTGGCCCTTCCCGCGGAGCTCTGGGTGAGGAGACTGGAGGAGCTCTTCACCACGGGACCCAAGGGCCTGGTGTGTGATGCCATAAACAAGGTGATCACCCCGGAGAAGAAGACCCCCATGCTCCATCAGATGAGGGAGCTCTACCTCAAGGGCAAGGCGTTCAAGGGTCTGGCCATGCCCTACGACGAGGGCATCCCACCGCCCAAGGCCTTCTTCACCGCCTTGCCCGCCCCCGTCTACAGGGAGGTAAACATCGGGGATATCTTCGCCAACCCGGACAAGCTCCCGAAGGAGTACTGGGAGCTGCTGGAGTCGGAGGGAGGGGTGGACCGCAAGACGGGAAGGATCCCGCCCTACAACGAGGTTCCCAGGATCAAGTGGCTCTTCGACCCCACCATAGAGTGGCTGAAGCCCAGCGACTTCCCGCCCATAGACTGGAAGGAGGGGCAGGTCTGGCCCGTCGACATGACCAGGGAGAAGCTGCAGATCATGGTGGAGGAGGGTTACGACGGCTCGGGGGAGAACATCCTGCACTACTCCTGCCTGGCGGACAGGAAGATGGGGCAGGAGGGCAAGCTGGTCCTTTTGGGCACCACCCCCTACAAGCTGCCCGTGGAGTAGGAAAGCCTTTTATCCCTTTCCTCCTATTTTCTTAAACGTGGAGAAGAGAAAGGTCCTCGATGAGAGGGCCGGGCAGCTGGAAGCCCGGGAAAGGGAGTACGTAAGAGAACTCTACGCCCTCTCCAAGAAGTATTTGGAGGTGGAGAAGGAGAGGCCCCTCTACTCCATCATGCAGAAGACCTTCGGGGCCGATCCCTTCGCCCTGCAGGACTCCCAGATGTACAAGAGGGGAGGGTACAGGCAGTCCAAGAGGAAGCAGGAGTTCGCCAGGCTGGGAAGGCAGGTGGCGGTGGAGAGGGGGCTTCCCGCCTACAACCGGGCGGTGGGCCTCCCCATCGGGCAGAGGCAGCTGGAGCCCTTCCTCATCTCCGGGACCAACATCATGGTGGAGCAGGACGACACCCACCACCTGAACAACGTGGCCATCCAGCAGATGCTGGACGACATAAAGAGGACGGTGATAGTGAACCTGGACATAGCCCACCGCATGCTCACCGTGAGGGCGGGGAAGGAGGTCACCCCCGAGACCATCAACCTCTACCTGGAGACCCTCCAGCACACCATGTGCGGCGGGGCGGTGGCCCAGGAGCACATGTCCGAGATCAACCCCCTCCTGGTCAAGGACGCCTACGCCAAGGTCATCACGGGCTCGGACGAGGTCAAGGACGCCCTTGACCGCCGCTTCCTCATAGACATAGACCAGCTCTTCCACCCCACCAGGGCGGAGAAGCTCAAGGAGGCCATAGGGGACGCCATCTGGATCGTCCTCCGCATCCCCACCCTGGCGGTGCGCATGGCGGACGGGGACGAGGCCGCCAGGTGGGCGGCCATGCAGAACACCATGGCCTTCATAGCCTCCTACGGCCTCTCCGGTGAGCACATCATCTCCGACCTGGCCTACTCCTTCAAGCACGCCAGGGTGGTGAGGATGGGAAACAAGATGTGGTACCAGAGGATGAGGGGGACCAACGAGCCGGGCGGCTTCCCGGACGGCTACATCTGCGACTTCATGCAGGCCGAGAGGGACCTCCCCGCCAGGAGGTTCCTGGAGGTGGCCCAGGAGGACGAGGAGGAGGCGCTGAAGTACTCCCGCGCCATGCATGAGGGGATAGGGGGAATAGCGGCGGTCATAGACAACGTGCTCTGGCTGGGCTTCTACATGAGCGGGGGGATAGGCTTCTCCAACACGGTGGCCTCGGCCGCCTACTCCGAGGTGATGAACGAGATCTCGATGGAGCTGATAGAGCTCTCCCACCGCTACATGCAGGGGGTGAGGAAGGTTCCCCTCCGCTGGGAGACCGTCAGGACGATGGTCAACTCCATCATCCAGTACACCATGGAGAGCTACGAGAAGTTCCCCACCCTGGCGGAGTTCCACTGGGGAGGGGCCCACAGGGTCTCCGTGATAGGCTCCATAGCGGCCTCCTCTGCAGCCATGCTCACCGGAAGCTCCACCATGGGGCTGATGGCCGCCCACTACGCCATCGCCTTCGCCATGAAGGAGGGATGGCTGAGGACGGGCTGGGCGGGTCAGGAGATCCAGGATCACCTGGGCCTGCCCTACCTGTGCAGCATGAGACCCGAGGAGGGCAACCTGGTGGAGCTGAGGGGGCTCAACTACCCCATGCAGTCCTTCAGCGCCGCCCACGGGGCCATAAGGGGAGCGGCCGTTTACGCCGCCATGATAGGGAGGGGGAGCTCATGGTGCCTGAGCCCGGTGGTCAAGGTGGCCTTCGCCGATCCCCACCTGATCTTCGACTTCAAGCACCCCAAGCTCTGCATAGCCAAGGCGGGGATAAGGCAGTTCATGCCGGCCGGGGAGAGGGACCCGGTGCTCCCGCCGCACTGAGGTGGGGGGGATGGGCAAGCTTCCCTCCCTGAAGGAGATGTATCCCAAGTTCGCGGAGGAATTCGAGAAGACGAAGCCCCCCTCCGTCTTGGAGAGGGTCACGCCTGAGGCTCCTCCTCCCCCCAGCTTCTGCCTTCCCCGGCCGGACGGTTGGTGGAGGCAGCCGCCCTACTCCAAGTGGATTCAGGACAGGGGGAGGGAGCCCACCGCCTACGAGCTTCTCCTGGACTTCATCATCGGGAGGGCCATAAGTAGCCCCAAGGCCATGGAGCTGGCGAGCTCCGCCCCCTCCCGCCTGATAGTGTACGAGATCGAGCACCCCCAGAGGGGCACGGAGTTCGTCAGGATGTTCCTGAACCCCACGCAGGTGATAGAGGGTCCCCCGGAGGAGGAGCCGGACCTCTGGATCAAAATGAACTACTACGACTTCGTCCCCGTGCTGGGGGGGGAGATAAGCGTCTTCAACGCGGTCTACGAGGGAAGGGCCACCATCCTGGGAAACACCACGGCCGGGCTGGATCAGTACGACGTGATGACGGCCATCCTAGGGTTTGAGATTCCCAGGCCCAGGTGCTGGCCCAGGGGACACCCCTGAGCGGGCTTGGCCCTCCAGCCTCTCCCTCATCCTCTTGTACTCCATCAGCTTGGAGTAGGCCCTTCCGGCGTCCTCCGGGGAGAAGTACACCGGGATGTGGTGCTTCCGGAGGAGCTTGACGGGTCTGGACTTGTCCAGGGGCTTGAGGGCCACGGCGAAGACCACCTTTCCCTTCCGGTTGAGGGCTATGAGCCTCTTGATGAGGGGAAGCTGGACCTCCCTCACGTAGACCTTCCTCAGCTCCGGGTCCAGGAACCTGGTGGCGTAGGCGTCCAGCCCACCCAGGACGATCAGACCCCCGGCCTCCCACTTCTCCAGGGTCTTCAGGATCTTGAACTCCAGGCTGGGGTCCAGCTCGGCCACCGTGTCTATGGGGTTGCCCCTGCTCCAGTAGGGCGGCATGTAGGAGTTCAGCTCCTCCAGGATCTCGGGGGGAGGCTGGGGCACCTCCACCAGTCCCTCCCTGCAGGCGTCGGTGGCGGCCACCCCCCATCCCCCTCCCCTGGTGAGGATGATCACCTGGTTGTTCTTGGGCAGGGGCTGCTCCAGGGCCATGGCCACCTTCAGCAGCTCCTCCGTGTCCTCCGCCTCCACCACCCCCGCCTGCCTGAAGACCCCCCGGTAGACCTGCAGGGAGCCCGAGAGGGAGCCCGTGTGGGATTTGGCCGCCCTGCTCCCCGCGCTGGTCTTCCCCACCTTGAGGGCCACGATGGGCTTTTGGAGGCTGGTCTCCCTGGCCACCTCGAAGAACTTCCTCCCGTTCTTCACCCCCTCTATGTAGGCCAGGATCACCCTCGTGGACTCCCTTTTCTTGAGCAGCTCTATGAAGTCCTCGCACCTCAGGAAGGCCTCGTTTCCCGTGCTCACGAACACGTCGAAGCCTATCTGGTAGTAGGTTCCCCGGTCCAGCAGCTGGGTCCCCAGGTTACCGCTCTGGGAGAGGAAGGAAACGTTCCCCTTGAGGGGCTTGACGGAGGCCATGAGGGCGCAGAGGCTGGAGGTGGAGCTGAAGACCCCCATGCAGTTGGGACCCACGAAGGGGAGGTCCTCCTCCTCCGCGATCCTCACCAGCTCCCTCTCCAGCTCCTCCCCCTTCTCCCCCGTTTCCCTGAAGCCGGCCGAGATGACCACCGCAGCCTTCACTCCCCTCTCGGCGCACTCCCTCAGCAGGGGCGGAACCGTCTGGGCGGGGGTGACGATGAGGGCCAGATCGGTTTCCTCCGGAACCTTGGGGTAGGCCCTGAGCCCCATGATGGTCTCCTCCCTGGGGTTCACCGGGTACACCTCCCCCCTGAAGCCCCCTTCCACCACGTGCTTCAGGATGATGCTTCCCCACTTGATGGGGGAGCGGGAGGCCCCTATCACGGCCACCGATCGGGGGTCCAGGAGGTAGCGCATCTTCTCCAGAGCTTTCCCGGACAGTTTCCTCCCCGAATCCATCCTTTCACGGTTCATGCGGGTCTTTATAAACCTTAACTCCGCAAAAAGTTAGGGAATAGATCTGAGGGTTTCAGACCAAGGTCTCGTACCAAATCCTCAACTTGTTTCGGGATTTCGGAGAGGA
>QNVD01000217.1 GCA_004347925.1 Hadesarchaea archaeon | reverse complement strand
CACCCTCTCCTCCAGGGCCTCCGAGGGGAGGGCCCCCACCGTCTCGTCCACCAGCTTCCCCTCCCTGAAGTACAGGAGGGTGGGGATGCTCATGATCCCGTAGCGCTCGGCCAGGGAGGGGTGCTCGTCCACGTTGAGCTTGCCGAAGGCCACCTTCCCGGCGTACTTCCTGGCCAGCTCCTCCACCACCGGGGCGAGGATCCGGCAGGGGGGGCACCAGGCCGCCCAGAAGTCCACCACCGCCCGGGGGTTCTCCCTGATGAACCTGTCGAAGCTCTCCTCCGTCAGCTCCACCGGCCCCGAGGCGCTCACCCTCCTTCCCCCCAGGAGCTCCCTCTCCAGCTCCCTGAGCTTCCTCTCCCGTATCCTGGCGAGCTCCTCATCCATCCCAACCCTCCGCTCCCTCGTGCGCCCTAAATACCTTTCCTCCCCCCGCCTCCCCTCAGGTAACCTTTAAAGAGGGCTTCCCAAGGAAGAGAGGATGAAAAAGCCCAGGCTGGTCCTCATAGCGGGAGGGGGGAGGGTGGGCTCCCACCTGGCGGAGGTGCTAACCAAGAAGGGGAGGGACGTGGTCCTCATAGACAAGGACCCCCAGGTGTGCGAGCGCCTGGCGGAGAGGCTGAACGTACTGATCATCCACGGCGACGCCACCGAGAAGGAGACGCTGGAGGAGGCCAGGGTGGGGGAGGCGGACGTGTTCGTGGGGGCCACGGGAAACGACAACGACAACATCGTGGCCTGCCAGCTGGCCAAGAACGCCTACGGTGTTCCGCTGGTGATGGCCAGGGTGGAGGACCCCGAGCTGGCCAAGATGGCCAAGAGCTTCAACATCGACCTCATGGTCAGCCCCTCCCACGTGGCCTCCATGGTGCTGGAGAACGCCATCTCCCTCCCCGGCACCACCTCCATCTTCCTCTCCGACACCCCCATGACGGCGGCCGAGATCAGGATCCCGGAGGGCTCCAAGGTGGTGCACAAGAAGCTCTCCGAGCTCACCATCCCCAGGGGGTGCATCATAGGGATGATCTACAGGAACGGGGAGCTGGTGGTCCCCAGGGGGGACAGCACGCTGGAGGCCGGGGACATCGTGGCGATCATGGGGAAGGAAGAGGCCATAGCCAAGCTGGTGGATCAGATAAGGAGTAGGTGAGGATGGCCTTCAGGAAGCTGGGGATAAGGGGGTTCCTCAGGAGGAACTTCGACTTCCTGAGCGGGGTGCTCCTGGAGTTCCTCACCGCCTCCTCCCTCCTCCTCCTTCTGGCCGCCCTCTGCTTTCTGGTGGTGACCCTCTCCTCCCTATGAGGTGCCCAACTTGCTCTTCCGCCTCACGGGGGGGGACTGGAGGATCATCCTGTACCACCTGGGGAGGATGCTCCACCTCCTCTCCCTGGTCTTCCTCCTCCCCCTGGTCCCCGCCCTCTTCTACGGGGAGCTGGACACCCTCCCCCACTTCCTCCTCACCTCCGGCCTCACCCTCCTGCTGGCCACCCTCCTCTCCCGCTCCTGCCAGACCGAGGAGCCCATGGAGCTAAAGCACGCCCTCTGCCTGGTGGCCCTGGCCTGGCTCTCGGCCTCCCTCCTGGCCTCCCTCCCCCTCTGGCTGGGAGGGGCCTGCGCCTCCCCCCTGGACGCCTGCTTCGAGTCCCTGAGCGGCTTCACCGGAACGGGGCTCAGCCTGGTCACCGATCCCGATCACCTGGCGCGGTCCGTCAACTTCCACCGCCACCTGCTGCAGTTCCTGGGGGACGGGGTGGGGATCGTGGCGGTCTCCCTGGCCGTGCTGGGCAGGACGGAGATAAGCAGCGTGCTCGCCTTCCGGGGGGAGGCCAGGGAGGAGGGGATCAGGCCCAGCGTGGTCCGCACCACCAGGCTCATCTTCGGCATGGCCTTCACCTTCTTCCTGGTGGGGGCGGCGATGTTCACCCTGGCCGGGATCTACGAGGGGGCGGACCCTGGCACCGCCCTCTTCGACGGGATCTGCCACTCCTTCACCGGGTACGCCACCGGGGGCTTCAGCCCCCACTCCCAGAACCTCATGTACTACCACGGGATGATCTACGAGATCGTGGCGATGGTCCTGATGGTGATAGGGGCCCTCAACTTCAACCTGCACTACGCCCTCCTCACCGGAAAGAGGGGTGAGGTCTTTAGGAACACGGAGGCCAGGGTCTTCTTCCTCACCACCCTCCTGCTGGGGACCTTCACGGTTCTCCTCCTCTTCTCCAGGGGGATCTACTCCTCCGCCGAGGCCCTCTTCAGAAGGGGGGTCTTCCAGCTCGTCTCGGCCCAGACCACCACCGGCTTCTCCACCGTCCCCTCCCTCCACCTGGCCCTGCTCTGGCCCCTCCCCCTCCTCTTCCTGCTCTCCCTGGCCATGCTGCTGGGGGGCTGCGCCAACTCCACCTCGGGCGGGATCAAGTCCCTACGGGTGGGAATCCTGCTCAAGTCTCTCGCGCTGGAGCTCAGGCGACCCTTCCTCCCCCGCTCGGCGGTGGTGGGGGAGAGGTTCCACCACCTCAGGGACTCCCCCCTCACCCCGCAGCTGGTCAGGGGGGCGGCCGTGGTGGCCACCTCCTACCTGCTCCTGTTCGTGGCGGGGAGCCTCCTGACCATGGCCTACGGTTACGGGGCGGAGCAGGCCATGTTCGAGACCTCCTCCGCCCTTTCCAACGTGGGGCTGAGCTGCGGCATAACCTCCCCCTCCATGCCCGTTGGCCTCAAGGTGACCTACATGCTCCTGATGTGGATGGGGAGGCTGGAGGTGATCACCGTCCTGGTGTTCCTCATCGCCCTGGCCCTGGGCCTCCAGAGGAGGAGGATGGAGTGAAGGCCCTGCGGATCCTCCCCTGCCTGGTCCTCTGCCTCCTCCTCCTTCCGGGCGCCTCGGCCGCCTCCCTGGAGAACCTCAGCAGGAACCCCGGGGAGTGGGACGGTAGGACCGTCACGGTGGCGGGGGAGGTGGTGGGGAGGCTGGACAAGGGATCCCACGTCTGGCTGAACCTGTGGGAGAACGGCTGGAGCCTGGGGGTCTGGTGCCCGAAGGGGCTGGCGGAGGGGATCAGGGTGGTGGGGGACTACTTCCACGTGGGGGACCGGGTGGAGGTGACGGGGGTCTTCCACGCGAGGTGCGGGGAGCACGGGGGTGAGCCCGACCTGCACGCCGAGAACCTGCTGGTGATCTCGGGGGGCTACGAGGTTCCCCGGCCGGTGAACCTCCTCCTCCTGTCCCTCTCCTTCGCCGTGCTGGCGGTCGCTCTTTCCGCGGCCCTCCTCCTCCGCCTCAGGAGGAGGGAGCCCTTCCTAGGATACGCGCCCGAGGGCCCCTGAGCCCGAAGCCAAGGTATAAAACATCGACCGTCCGACCACGGTGATGCTTCAGGAGCAGGAGCTGGAGGCCTACCGCAGGGCCGGGAAGCTGCTGGCGGAGGTCAGGGAGAGGATCAGGCCCATGGTGAGGGTGGGGGAGTCCCTGGTGAGGATAGCGGAGGAGGCGGAGAGGCTGATCCAGGAGAAGGGGGCCAAGCCCGCCTTCCCCTGCAACGTCTCCCTCAACGAGGTGGCGGCCCACTACAGTCCCCCCGCCGACGACCCCACGGTGATCAGGGAGGGGGATCTGGTCAAGGTGGACCTGGGTGCCCACCTGGACGGGTACATAGCGGACACCGCCTTCACGGTGGCCACGGACGAGGAGGGGGAGAAGCTGAAGGAGGCCGCCGAGAGGGCCCTGGAGGCCGCCATCGCGGCGGTGAAGCCCGGGGCGGAGCTGGGGGAGGTGGGGAAGGCTGTGGAGGAGGCCGCCAGGGCCGCGGGCCTCAAGCCCGTGGCCAACCTCACCGGCCACAGCCTCTCCCGCTGGACGCTGCACGCCGGCCTCACCATCCCCAACACCCACGTGCGGACGGGGCAGAGGCTGGAGGTGGGGCAGGTGGTGGCGCTGGAGCCCTTCGTGACCGGAGGGGCGGGGTACGTGGAGGACACGAAGGAGGTGCTCATCTTCAGGTACCTCAGGGAGCGCCCGGTGAGGCTGAGGATGACCAGGGAGCTCCTCAGGGACCTCAAGAAGACCTACAACGGCCTCCCCTTCGCCGAGAGGTGGCTGGCCAAGAGGATGTCCAAGCTCAGGCTCAGGCTGACCCTCCGGGAGCTGGTGGAGACGGGAGCCCTCTGGCCCTACCACGTGCTGGTGGAGAGGTCGGGGAAGAAGGTGGCGCAGGCCGAGCACACCGTCCTGGTCACGGAGGGAGGGTGCGAGATCCTCACCGCCTGAGCCACTGGGAAGGGGCTTCTTTCTGAAGGCCTACCGGCCCGAGCGTGCCCTCAGCGAGAGGAGGGCCAGGACCAGCAGCAGGAGGGAGTAGGGGTAGAGGAGGAAGGCCAGGCCCCATCTCCCCAGCACCGCTCCTCCCACCAGGGGACCCACCACGTGCCCCACCGAGTAGGCCATGAGGAAGAGGGCCGAGGCCGTCCCCGCCTCCGGCACCGCCTCGGTGATGAGGGGGAGGGCGGAGGAGAGGGGGATCCCTATGGCCAGGCCCACCAGGCAGAAGACCGCCGTCACCTCCGCCACCGAGCCCACCAAGAGGATCAGGGGGAAGGAGGAGGCGCAGGCCAGCAGGCCCCACCCTATCACCCTCCTCCTCCCGAACCTGTCGCTGAGGGACCCGAAGAGGGGCCTGGAGACCGCCAGGAAGAGGGCCGCCAGCCCGAACATCCCCCCTATCTCCCCCTGCGTCAGGCCCAGGCGGGAGGAGAGGTAGGGAGGGGCGAAGGGCTCCAGGAAGCCGAACCCCATCCAGATCAGGAGGGCCACCGAGCAGGAGAGGAGGGCGTCGGGGCTGCGCAGGGACCGGAGGAGGGAGGAGGAGCGGGGGGGACTCCGGCGGGGGGGCTCCTCCAGCACCAGCAGGGAGGCCAGCCCCAGCAGGAGGGCGAGGAGGGACCAGAGCCTGAAGGGGAGGGGGTATCCCCCCAGCTCCGCCATCCCCCCTCCCAGCGGGGGACCCGCTATGGCCCCCACCCCCATGGAGGCCGTCACCCACCCGAGGGTCCTTCCCCTCCCCGGGGAGGGGGTCAGGTCGGTGAGGAGGGCCAGGGAGGACACCCAGATGGAGGCCGCCGCCATCCCCTGCACCCCCCGGCTGAGGAAGAGCTGCGGGAAGGAAGAGGAGAGGGAGAAGGAGAGGCTGGAGGCCGAGAGCATCACCATCCCCAGCACCAGCACCCTCTTCCTCCCCCACCTGTCGCAGAGGAGGCCCAGGGGGAGGGTCACCACCAGGTGGACCAGGGGGTAGGCGGCGAAGATGAGGCCCAGCAGGAGGGGGGAGAGGCCCAGCTCGGAGGCCCGGAGGGGGACGGTGGGGACCACTATGCCGTACCCCGCCGCGTCCAGGAAGACCGCCGCGCAGGCCAGCAGGAGGGGGGCCCTCTCCACCCCCCTCCTCCGTCCCCCCGCTAAAAACTCTTCCTGAGGAGCAGGAGGGCGTGATCCCTCTCGTAGGGATGGAGGATCCTCTGCTCCACCACCTCCACCCCCTCCCCCAGCTTCTCCCTCTCCTCCCCGAAGATCTCCCTGGAGTCCCGGGTCACGTCTATGCTTTTCGCCTTCACGAAGAAGAGGGCCCATCCCCCCGGCCTGAGGAAGGCGGCCAGGTTCCTCCTCAGGATCTCCGCCTGGTCGGGCTGGGCCACATCCTGGTAGATCACGTCCGCCTCCCCCACCAGGAAGCGGTAGGAGGGCGGGTCCCTGGCATCGGCCAGGATGGGGATCAGGTTCCTCCTGCTCTCGCACAGGCGGAGGAGGTCCCTCATGGGCCGGTAGGAGACCTCCACGCACCATATCCTCCCCTCCTCCCCCACCACGTCCGAGAGGTGGCTGGCCGTGGTGCCCGAGGCCGCCCCCAGGTAGAGCACCCGGGAGCCGGGACGCACGGGCATCTCCCTCAGGCCCAGGTGCAGGGCGGAGGCCAGCTTGCTCCTGTAGGGATCCCAGACCCTGTACTCCACCCCTCCCACCTCCACGATCTCCTCCCCGTAGACCCTCTGCCCCGGCACGGCGCTCCTGGTGGCCAGCTTCCTGCCCTCCTGGAACCTGAGCCAGTAGACCCCCGGGAACCTCTCCTGCACCTCCACCCTCACTTCCTCCCCCTCCTTATCTCCTCCAGCCTCCTCTCCAGCTCGGAGGAGAGCCTTTCCCCCAGGTACCCCCCTCCCAAGAGGTCCACCCTGGCCGCTATGCTGACCTTCCCCGCCACCGCCCTGGCTATCTTCCCCCTCAGCTTCTTGGGGGCGGAGCGGAGGGGGGGGAAGCGGTAGATCACCCCGTGCTTGGGAGGCTTTCCCCTGGAGCGGAGGGCCCGGAAGAGGGCCTTCTCCGCCCCCAGCACCTGGATGGTGCTGGCGGGCATCCTGGCCAGCCTCTCCAGCCCCCCCGCCAGGGAGAGGAGGCGGGCCCCCAGCAGCCCGCCCACCACCGCCCTCAGGTTGGGGGCCACCTCCTCCATCCTCCGGTCCAGGTAATCGGCCAGCCTGCGGCGGAGGGAGAGGAGCTCCAGCACCACCCTCCCCGCCTCCCTCAGCATCCCCAGGTCCTCCTCCCCCATCCCCGCCCCCAGGGAGCTCCCGGCCGCGGCGGAGATCCTCCTGGCCTCCTCGGGGGAGAGGCCCAGCTCCACCAGCCTCTCCTCCCTGAACTCCTCCCTCCTCCCCAGCGAGACCAGGAGCCTGAGGTACCTCTCGTGGTCCCCCACCTGCTCCCCCAGCTCGGGGAAGTGGAGGGAGTACCACTCCCTGAGGAGGCCCACCAGCAGGTTGAGGGTCCTGTCCACCTCCTCCAGGAGCCTGGAGGCGCTCACCACGCTCCTGTCCCTCTCCGCCATCCTCCTCCCCACCTCCCCCCTCGCCAGCTCCAGGGCGGCCTCCCTGGCCCTGTCGGGAAGGGGGATCCCGCAGACCTCCAGGGCCATCCTCTCCCCCTCCCGCCTCAGCCTCCTCCCGCCCTCCCCCGGGAACTCCACCCCGAAGGTGAGGTCTGGGAAGCGTTCCCCCAGCCTCCTGGCCAGCCCCTCCTCCTCCACCCAGAACTCCCTGCACCCCTTCCCGGCCAGCTCCTCCACCAGCTGCAGGTGCTGGGGGGTGGGAATCCCGGCCTGCATCTCCCTGAGCCTCTGCGCGGCCTCCCCGGAGCCGAAGGTGCGGAAGGCCACCAGCTTCTCCCCCTCGAAGGCGAAGACGCCCAGCGCGTTCTCCGCCAGGTGCACCCTCATCCCCCTCCCTTCCGAGCCGGGGGCGATAAAGCTACCTGAGCAGCCAGGGGTTCCCTATCCTCACCTTCGTCAGGCCCTCCTCCCTGCAGATCTCCAGGTACCTCTCCGCCTCCCTCCTGCGGGTGTGGGGAAGGTCGCTCATCCAGTAGGTGGGGTGGAAGGCCAGCAGGACGTAGGGGATGGTGGGATCCAGGTCGGCTATGAAGGAGGCCAGGGCCCTCACCTCCTCCTCGTCCACGTATCCGGGAACCAGGAGGGTGCTGGCCCGGAGGAAGGGGACCTCCGGCCTCTCCCGGTGAAGGCGGGAGAGCCTCTCGAAGTTGCGGTAGGGGACCCTCGTCCTCACCCCGGAGAGGGCGTAGAGCCCCTCCTCCGACCAGCACTTCAGGTCCGCCTTTATCCCCCCTCCGCTCTCCAGGCAGATCCTCGCCACTTCCTCCAGGTCCCTGGGGTGCTGGTTGAGGTTGGTCTCCAGACATATCCTGAGCAGCCTCCCCTCCTCCTCCGCCCTCCTCCTCAGGGCCCGGGCGGAGGAGAGGACGAAGGGCATCTGGCTGGAGGGGTCCCCACCGAAGTAGCAGGTGCATCCCACCCCCTCGTCCGCCTCCCCCGCCAGCTCCTCCGGTCCGGCCACCGGTCCCCCCCTGGAGAGCATGGAGTGGAAGGTGAAGTTCTGGCAGAAGAGGCAGTGGAACGTGCAGCTCCCCAGGAAGACCGCCAGGTTGAAGTACCCCAGGTCCCCCCTGGGGGTGCGGCACCACCGCGGGTAGCCCGCCCCTCCGGAGCCCGCGCAGAACTCGGCGGGAACGCAGTTGGTGGGGAGGGGGTCCAGGTACCAGCTCACCAGGCCCCTCTCCGCGGTTCCCAGCCTCCTGACCAGCCTCCCCCCCTCGTTCCTGACCAGGCCGCAGTAACCCAGCCCCCCCTCCGGGATCCTGCAGGCGTTGCCGCAACCTTCGCAGGAGGGGCCGGGCCCCGATGGCACCAGGGGGGGAAGGCCCCTCTCCTCCCTTATCCTAGTGTGGGCGGCCTCTATCAGGGGCCTGGCCTCCTCGAAGCGCTCCCTCACGCAGGTGGGACAAACACCCAGCGCGGAGGAGAGGACGGGCGCCTCCCTCCCGCACACCCCGCACCTCAAAAACCTCCCCCCCTCCCTCTCCTCCGGGGAAGGCTTTAAGGAGGGAGGGAGAGTGTAGAACGATGGAGGGGATCAAGCTCTTCGGGACGGAGAGGCTGAAGAGGGGCTTCGCCAGCATGTGCAAGGGAGGGGTGATCATGGACGTCACCACCCCCGAGCAGGCCAGGATAGCGGAGGAGGCGGGGGCGGTGGCGGTGATGGCTCTGGAGGCCGTCCCGGCGGACATCAGGAAGGCCGGGGGGGTGGCCAGGATGGCCGATCCGGCCAGGATCAAGGAGATCATGGACGCCGTTTCCATCCCGGTGATGGCGAAGTGCAGGATAGGGCACTTCGCGGAGGCCCAGGTGCTGGAGGCCCTGGGGGTGGACATGATCGACGAGTCGGAGGTCCTAACCCCCGCCGACGAGGAGCACCACATCGACAAGAGGAAGTTCAGGGTACCCTTCGTGTGCGGGGCCAGGGACCTGGGGGAGGCCCTGAGGAGGATCCACGAGGGGGCGGCCATGATAAGGACGAAGGGGGAGGCGGGGACGGGGAACATCGTGGAGGCGGTGAGGCACATCAGGCTCACCCTCCGCCAGATAGAGGAGCTGAGGGGGCTGAACCGGAAGGGCCTGGAGGCCAAGGCCAGGGAGTACGGGGTTCCGGTGGCGCTGGTGAGGGAGGTGGCGAGGCTGGGAAGGCTGCCGGTGGTCTGGTTCTGCGCCGGGGGCATAGCCACCCCCGCCGACGCCTCCCTGGTGATGCAGTTCGGGGTGGACGGGGTCTTCGTGGGCTCCGGCATCTTCAAGTCCTCCGACCCCCCGCGCATGGCCAGGGCCATCGTGGAGGCCACCAGGCACTACGACGACCCGCAGGCGGTCCTGCGGGCCAGCATG
>QNVD01000216.1 GCA_004347925.1 Hadesarchaea archaeon | reverse complement strand
GGGGGCGGATGGCCCCACCTCCGTCGTGGCCAGGAAGAGCGGGATGATGGGGAGGAGGAGGTTCATAAGGTGCGTGCAGGTGGAGATGAGGGCGGAAACGGAGCCCGACACCGCGGAGGTCTACCTGAGCGGTCGAGCCGTGGGGCTCTTCGGGTGGGTGGTCCCCGCGGGGGAGGTGGCCAGGATAGGGATGGGGAGCCTCAAGGGGGATCCGGGGGAGGGGCTCCGCCATCTCCTCAGGCTCCTCTCCCCCCGCCTGAAGGGGGGGCCGGGAAGGCTGTCCTTCGGCCTCATCCCCTACGATCCCCCCAGGAGCCTCCTCAGGGGCTCCACCCTCCTGGTGGGGGATGCCGCCTGCCAGGTGAAGCCCCTCACGGGGGGAGGGCTGTACCTGGGGCTCTCCTGCTCCCTCCTGGCCTCCCGGGCCATCTCCGTCTTCCTGGAGGGGAGGCACCCCTCCCTGCTGAGGCTCTATCCCAGGGAGGTGGAGAGGAGGTTCGGGAGGGAGCTGAGGTGGGGGAGGAGGATGAGGGAGCTCCTCTCCTCCCTCTCCGACAGGGAGCTGGATGCCCTGGTGAGGACCATGGCGGAGGAAAGGCTGAGGGGGGAGATCCTGCGCAGGGCGGATTTCGATTACCACTCCAGCCTGGTTGGGGTCCTGCTCGGGAACCTCCCCCACCTGGTCACCTCGCTGGGGCCCAGGGCCCTGACCAGGATGGCCCTCAAGGGGATGATCGGGCTCGACCTGAAAGGAGTTTGAAGAGGACGGCCTTCTGGGCGTGGAGCCTGTTCTCGGCCTGATCGAAGACCACCGAGTGGGGCCCGTCCATGACCTCGTCCGTCACCTCCTCCCCCCGGTGGGCGGGCAGGCAGTGCATGAAGATCACCTCCTCATCGGCCAGGGAGAGGAGACCGGAGTTCACCTGGAAGCCCTGAAAGTCCCTCTTCCTCTTCTCCCTCTCCTCTTCCTTCCCCATGGAGACGAAAACGTCGGTGTAGACCACCTCCGCCCCGGAGACCGCCTCCCTGGGATCGTGCAGTATCCTCACGCTCCCCCCGCTTTCCCCGGCCCTCCTCCTGGCCAGCTCCACCAGCTCCCCGGGGGGCTCGTAGCCGGGGGGCACGGCGGCGGTGAAGTGGCTCCCCATCGTGGCGCACCCCAGCATCAGGGAGTTGCACACGTTGTTC
>QNVD01000215.1 GCA_004347925.1 Hadesarchaea archaeon | reverse complement strand
TCCCCCCGGCTGGCCCACGAGAGGATGAGGATAGCCAGGCAGGTGAGGGAGGGGGAGGAGGTCACCAACCTGTTCGCCGGGGTGGGGTGCTACTCCATCGTGATGGCCAGGCACTCCGGGGCGAGGAGGATATACTCGATAGACAAGAACCCCGAAGCCTTCAGGATGATGTGCGAGAACATCAGGATCAACAGGGTGGGGGACAGGGTTTTCCCCTTCCTGGGCGACGCCAGGGAGGTGGTGGCCTCCCAGCTCCGGGGAAAGGCGGACAGGGTGCTCATGCCCCTTCCCGAGGCCGCCAGGCAGTTCGTGGGCACGGCCCTGGAGGCCCTGAAGGAGGAGGGCGGGGTGGTGCACTTCTACGACGTGGGGGAGGATCCCGACCCCTTCTCCCCCTCCCTCAGGTTCCTGGAGAGGGAGGTGGGGGGGAGGGGCTGGAGCCTGAGGGTGATGGAAAAACGCCTGGTGAGGTCCTACGGCCCGGGGATCTACCATGTGGTGCTGGACCTCCTCCTGAGCCCCGGGAGGTAGAAAAGGCCCTTTTTCGGGGAAAAAGAAGCTTAATAAGGGGCAAAGACGATGAAAAGGAGTGGTGAGGATGGAGATTCCTCTGGCTACGGCTGACAGGCTGATGAGGAAGGCCGGGGCGAAGAGGGTGAGCGAGGATGCGGCCAAGGCCCTGGCCGAGGTGCTGGAGGAGTACGCCCTCTCCGTGGCCTCGGAGGCGGTGAAGCTGGCCGAGCACGCGGGGAGGAGGACCGTTAGGGACGAGGACGTCCGCCTGGCCAGCAGGCGCTCCTAATCCTCCCATCTCCTGGCGAGCTTCCTCTCGAGCAGCTCCTCCCCCAGGTCCACCCAGCCTTTCCCCCTCCTCAGGTAAACGCGGGCCAGGATCCTGCCGTAGGGATCCCTGGCCCTCCCCGGCTTCAGCCTGCCGTAGATCCTCTCCCCCGGGGGGCAGAGGGAATCCACCAGGGCCCTGGCCAGGACCCCCCTGGCCTCGGAGAGCTCGAAGGCGTCCACGCCGGCCAGCCTCAGCTTCTCCACCCTCCCCGGCGCGGGCCAGCCCCGGCTCTCCAGGATCCTCACCTCCAGCGTGTCGCCGTCTATCACCTTCACCACCTCCGCCGAGAAGTGGAAGGGGGTTCCCCCCCTTCCCCTCAGCGCGAGGGGGAGGAGCAGGAGCGGGAGCAAACCCAGCACCAGGAGCCTCCTCATCGGGGAACTGGGCAGGTGGGGGGGAATAAAGGGGGTACGGTTCTTTCCTCAGCCCGATCCCTTGAGCTCCTTGAGGGCTTTCCAGATCCGGTAGACTTCCTTCTCGGAGCCGTCCACCCTCTTCAGCGCCACCGTGCCCGTGTCCGGGTGGGCTATGTAGGCCGGAATCCCGGTGAGGGTGGTGTCGTGGAGGAAGAGCCAGTTCACCATCTCCAGCTCCATGCCCTTCGTCAGCTCCAGGAACCTCAGCAGGAACCTGGCCTGCTCGTTTTCGCCGGAGGTCCCGGAGGAGCTCCAGCCTATCTCCGTGAAGGCCAGGGGCTTCCGGGTGTACCGGCTCAGCCTGAGGTAGTAATCCTGCGGGAGGTCCTCGGGGGAGGCGAAGACCTGGTAGGGGTAGGTGGTGAGCCCTATCAGGTCCACCCTGTTTTCGAGGAGGGTTAGGAGATCCCACTGGTTTTCCTGAAGGAGGTGGTTGTAGGAGAGAACCACCAGAACCTTGGTCTTAGGGGAGACCAGCTTCACGGCGGAGTAGGCCTCGCTCACCAGGGAGAGGTAGGGCTCGAGGTCGGAGGGGTGAAGGAGAAAGTAATCGTTCACCTCGTTTCCCAGGGAGAGATACTCGGGAGTGAACTCCTCGGCGAGGCTCCTTGCCTCCTCGATCCAGGCCTCCCTGAACCCCGGATCCGACAGGCTGGGTGTTATGCCCTCCGGGGCATCTATCACGTACTTCAGCCCCCCCCGGCCCCTGCTTTACGGTGGCGAAGTTGAGGGTCACCAGCGGTTTCAGTCCGTAGACCCTCAGAGCCGTTATGACCCTGTTCTGTTTGAGGAGGTCGGCTTCCCCTATCCCCTGCTTCTCCACCCAGACCATGCCTATCTCCGCTATCCTTCCCGCCTCCCCGTAGGCCCTGGTTAGATCCTCAAAGGTGCTGTTGGGTGAATGGGCCGGGTTGGGGACTATGCCCAGGAAGAAGTTCCTCTCCTGGAGGGGGAGGATCTCGATCCGTTCCGCCCCTATGGAAAGCCGCCAGCGTCAAAAGTGAAACCAGGAGGAGCAGGGCGAGGAGGGCCTTGCGTGGCACGGCTTCTGCCCCTCACCTCTATAAGGCTTCCGGAAAGGGAACTGGAAAATTTTTTATGCTTCGGTGCAAAAAAGGGCGATGCGCAAAACTCCCTACTTCAAGGAGAAGCTTGAGACGATCGAGGTGAGGAAGAAGAGCCTCTCCCAGCTGCTGCAGGAGATGGCCAGAACGGGCTTCCAAGGGAGAAAGCTGGGCGAGGCAGCCCTCCTCTGGGAGGAGATGCTGGGTGAGGAGGACCTCACCATCTTCTTCGGGTATGCCGGCTCCATGAGCACCACGGGTATGTGGAAGATCGTGTGCTGGCTGATAGAAAAGAGGTTCATAGATGTGCTGGTCTCCACGGGGGCCAACATCTCCGAGGACATCCTGGAGGCCATGGGAGGAACCTACTGGAGGGGAACGGACTTCGTGGACGACGCGGATCTCCTAAAACACATGATAGACCGCTTCTACGACGTCTACGCAGACGAGCTGGAGTACCGAAAGATGGAGGGACTGATCGCCGAGTTCATGGGGACCCTGGAGGAGGACCGCCCCTACTCCTCCAGGGAGTTCCTGTGGGAGTTCGGGAAATGGCTGCACCGAAAGGGGATAAAGTGCATCGTCTCCACCGCCTACAAGCATAAGGTACCCATCTTCTGCCCGGCCATCGTGGACAGCGGCTACGGGATAGCGCTGCTGGAGGCCAAGAAGAGGATATGCCTGGACCAGGGCAGGGACTTCAGGGAGATGCTGGAGATAGGCAAGAGGCAGGAGAACAGGGGGGTGATCTACATAGGCGGGGGGGGTCCCAAAGACTTCGTGCAGTTGCTGGCCGTGGCCGTGGACCTCTGGAGGGGGGGAGAGAAACCCTCCCCCCACAAGTACGCCCTGCAGATCACCACGGACCAGCCCGTCTGGGGGGGTCTGAGCGGCTGCACCCTCAAGGAGGCCATAAGCTGGGGAAAGGTTTCCCCCCACGGCAAAAACATCACCTGCTACTGCGATGCCACCATCGCCCTGCCCCTCCTCTCCCACTACCTGAACGAGAGGGTTAAGGAGAGGAGGAAGTACCCGGACTTCTCCTGGCTCCTGAAATAAGGTTTTTTATCCCGGAGGGGGCTAAAGAAAAAGAATGCCGGAGAAGGAGCTCAAGCTCACCGTGGCCGAGAACTCCCACCAGCCCGACGTGGGCAGGGGCCTGGCCAGGATTCCGGATCACGCCGCCGAGAGGCTGGGGGTGAGCCCCGGGGATGTGGTGGAGATCCAGGGGACCAAGGTGACGGGGGTGATCGCCATGAAGGGTTTCTCTGAGGACAGGGGACTGGACATCATAAGGATAGACGGGATCATCAGGCACAACGCGGGCACCTCCATAGGGGAGAAGGTGCTGGTGAGGAAGGCCGAGGTGAAGGAGGCCAAGAAGGTCACGCTGGCCCCGGCCAGCCAGGGGGTGAGGATCTCGGTTCCGGGTGAGGTGATGAGGCGCAACCTGCTGGGTAGGCCCCTCACCCGTGGGGACCTCATCACCACGGCCTCCCTCAGGAGGGGCTTCGGGGAGCCCCTCATAGAGCAGATCTTCGGCTCCTTCCTGGAGGAGACCCCCCTGGGGCTGGGAGAGATGAGGTTCATCGTGGTCTCCACCGTTCCTCCCGGAATCGTGCTGGTGGTGGACTCCACGGAGATAGAGGTGCTGCCGGAGGCCGTGGCCGTGAAGGAGGCGAAGGTCCCGGCGGTGACCTACGAGGACATAGGGGGGCTGAAGGAGGAGCTGAAGAGGGTGAGGGAGATGATAGAGCTCCCCCTGAAGCACCCCGAGCTCTTCGACAGGCTTGGGGTGGAGCCCCCCAAGGGGGTGCTGCTCTACGGTCCCCCAGGCACGGGCAAGACCCTGATAGCCAAGGCGGTGGCCAACGAGTCCGGGGCCAACTTCATCGCCATCAACGGGCCGGAGGTGATGAGCAAGTGGTACGGGGAATCGGAGGCCCGCCTGAGGAAGACCTTCGAGGACGCGGAGAAGAATGCCCCCTCCATCGTTTTCATAGATGAGCTGGATGCCATAGCCCCCAAGAGGGAGGAGGTCACGGGGGAGGTGGAGAGGAGGGTGGTGGCCACCCTGTGCACGGCCCTGGACGGCCTTAAGTCCAGGGGAAAGGTGATCGTGATAGGGGCCACCAACCGCCCCAACGCCCTGGACCCGGCGATAAGGCGGCCGGGGAGGTTCGACAGGGAGATAGAGATAGGGGTGCCCGACAGGGAGGGGAGGAAGGAAATCCTGCAGATCCACACCAGGGGAATGCCGCTGGCCAAGGACGTGGACCTGGACCACCTAGCGGACATCACCCACGGCTTCGTGGGGGCGGATCTGGAGGCCCTCTGCAAGGAGGCGGCCATGAGCGCCCTCAGGAGGATCCTGCCCAAGATAAACCTGGAGGAGAAGACCATACCCCCCGAGATCCTGGAGGAGCTCCAAGTGACCAGGGAGGACTTCGAGAACGCCCTGAAGGTGGTGCAGCCCTCCGCCATGAGGGAGGTGATGCTGGAGATACCGGACGTGCGCTGGTCCGACATAGGGGGATTGGAGGAGGCGAAGATGGAGCTGAGGGAGGCCGTGGAGTGGCCCCTGAAGTACCCCGACGCCTTCAGGCGCATGGGCATAGAGCCCCCCAAGGGCATCCTCCTCTTCGGCCCCCCAGGCACGGGCAAGACCCTGCTGGCCAGGGCGGTGGCCACGGAGAGCGAGGCCAACTTCATCTCCGTGAAGGGACCCGAACTGCTCTCCAAATGGGTGGGGGAATCTGAAAAGGGGATCAGGGAGGTCTTCAGGAGGGCCAAGATGGCGGCCCCCTCCATCATCTTCTTCGACGAGCTGGATGCCCTGGTGCCCAGGAGGGGCTCGGGCTTCGGGGACGCCCACGTGACGGAAAGGGTGATAAGCCAGCTCCTCACGGAGCTGGACGGGCTGGAGAAGCTGGAGAACGTGGTGGTGATAGGGGCCACCAACCGCCCCGACCTCATCGATCCCGCCCTCCTCCGCCCGGGGAGGTTCGACAGGCTGGTGTACGTGCCTCCTCCCGACGAGAAGGCCAGGCTGGAGATCCTGAAGATCCACACCAGGAAGATGCCCCTGGCCAAGGATGTGGATCTGGAGCAGCTGGCCAAGGAGACCGAGCACTACTCGGGCTCCGATCTGGCCGCCCTCTGCAGGGAGGCCGCCATGCTGGCCCTGAGGGAGAACCTTCAGGCCAAGGAGGTGACCATGAGGCACTTCCGGGAGACCATGAAGAAGGTGAAGCCCTCCCTCACCCCGGAGGCCGAGGAGGCCTACCGCTCCTTCCTCACCCGCGCCAAGAGCGAGACCAAAAAGGAGACCACACCCAGAATCTTCTACTGAGGGATGAGGGCCTTCGTAGCCGTGGAGATAAGCGAGGAGATGCGGGACAGGCTGGTCAGGTTCCAGCAGACCCTCCGGGAGGGGGGAGCCTCCCTGAAGCTGGTGGAGCCGGAGAACCTCCACCTGACCCTGAAGTTCCTGGGGGAGGTGGAGGAGGGGAGGCTGGGGGAGGTGGAGGAGGCCCTGAGGAGGGGGACGAGGGGCTTCTCCCCCTTCACCCTGGAGGTGAGGGGAACGGGGGTCTTCCCCAGTCCCCAGTACGTCAGGGTGGTGTGGGCGGGGGTGGGGGAGGGATGGGAGGTCCTCTCCTCCCTGCAGAGGAGCCTTGACCGGGAGCTGGCCAAGCTGGGCTTTCCCAGGGACACCGAGTTCGTTCCCCACCTCACCCTGGCCAGGGTGAAGAACGTGAGGGAAAAGGGGGCCCTCCTGCGGGCNGTGGAGAGGGGGAAGAGGGAGGAGTTCGGGAGGGTGGAGGTGAGGGAGATCCATCTGAAGAAGAGCACGCTCACGCCTAAGGGCCCCATCTACGAGGACCTCAGGGTTCTTCCTCTCGGTTAGCTCCGCCCCCCCGACAAAAATATTTTTAACATATTTTTGCTAAGTTAAATTGAGAGAAATGGGGGGGGAAAATCCCCAATGGGTTATGCGGTGCTAATTTTAGGCGACGAGCCCGTGAATGTTGAACAGATAAAAAAAGAATTGAGCAAAGCGGGTTTGGGGCTGTCTTTCAGGTGCGCGGGCACCAGGGAAAACTTCAGGGAAGAGCTGAAGAGTCCCACCGACCTGATAATCATCGATTACGACTCCCTCCAGTTCGATGCTTTGTTCGCCCTCTCCATAGCGATGCGGGAGGCCCCGATGACCCCGGTCATCTTCGTCTCGGACCAGCTAGACGAGAGGTTGGCAACGGAGCTGCTCAAGCTGGGCGTGGAGGATTGCCTGTCCAAAACCCAGCTGGACAGGCTTCCGGCCGTGGCCCTTAGGGCCTTGGAAAGAATTGAAAAAACTGTTTGTTTCGTTGACGGGAAGGGTGAAAAGAAAGAAGAATCTGGAGAAAGGATCGGCAGAACCCTGAAGGGGGGTCCCAAGAAGAAGCCAAGGGATCTGGTGGACATCTACGCCGACATCCTGAGGGCAGCGAACGGGGGCATCTCCAAGACCCGCCTGGTCTCCAGGGCCAACCTGAACTTCCCCAGGCTGAAGAAGTATCTGGACATCCTGGTGGAGGAGGGACTCTTGGAGGTGAAAGACGGGCCCTCCCCCACCTACTTCACCTCCGAGAAGGGTCTGAAGTTCCTCGAGAGGTACGAGGAGCTTAAGTCCTTCACTCCCCAGGCGGGGCGTGACCTTTCAACCCTTCCCACCCGTCCTCCCCGAAAGTCTCTCAGCCCTGCGTGAAATATACTTGGGGGCTTTCCTCACCGGCGCGAGCATTTCCTCGTATTCACTCACTATGGGGGGTTTGGATCTGTACTGCTCGATGCGTTTCTTGAGCAGCTCGAGAGTGGAGGTCTGAAACCTCCTCATCTCGGTGAGGTCCCTGAACACCATCACCGTCAGCGGGTCCTCCCCCTCTGCCCTTCTCGCACTAACGCCGACGGGAACCTCCGTCCCGTCCTTGGCCACGAGGGTCGCCTGAAAGCTCGCCACCTCCATATCCCCCGCCAGGACCTTCCGCAACTTGAACACTATTTCTATCCTCTCCCCCTTTTTGAGGAAGGAAAGCGCGGGCTCGCCCAACACTTCTTCCTCAGAATAGCCGGTCATCTCTAGGACCGCCCTGTTCACCATCAGGATCCGGCCCAGGGAATCCACGATGGCCACACCCTCCGACACCAGCTCCATGATCGCCGAGGGCAGGGAAAACTTCAGCTCGTACATCTCTCCCCCCCTCTGGTCCACCCGCACAGGGGACAAAGGTACAGACTCCCCTCTTCCTCAGAGGCAGGGTAGTACACGACCGTGCTCCCGCATATCCTACACCTCATACCAGTCAACCTCGCCCTGTTTTTCCTCGCGCTTCCCCACACAATCATGATATCTCCACCTGCCCTCCCATGCCCTTTGCGAACTCACAACCACCCCCCCGTACCCGGAGTACGCACCCGCTATGATCCCCTTTCCCCGCCCGGTTTCCCCCTCCTTACTGAGCGTACGGTGGAGGTTCTCCGTGTTCGCAAAAGGGATACCAGAAAGTTCTCACATAGTTAATCATGAAGGGGCTGGCAGGCTTCGGGCCGATCGTTCTCTTCCTGGCCCTCTTCTGCGGGCTATCGGTGCTGATTTTCGGCCTCAGTCTGAGGGACCCCTCCCTTCCGGAGACCCTGGCCCTAAGCCCCGATCACCCGACGGGCATCCTCACCTCCCTCTTCGCGCACCATGGGCTGTCCCACCTCGCCTCCAACCTGCTCTCCTTGCTGGTCCTCTCCCTCTTCTTCGTGGTCCTCCACCTCCCCCGGGATCAGCTGGAGAGGAGGAGCCTGAGCAGGCTCTTTGTGGGGGTGGGTCTCGCCTCCGGCCTCTCCGCGGGATCCTTTCAGTTCCTGCTCTGGAGGTGGACGGGGGAGGAAACCTGTGCGGTGGGATCCTCGGGGATGGTTTACGGGATCTCCGGGCTGCTCCTGACGTCCGCCCTCCTCAGCCTCCCCAGGTACCTGCACCAGTTCCGCTCCTCCCTCCTGGACCCCTACGGATCCGCCCCCTCCATCTTCGTGGCCCTACCCCTCTCGCTCTACCTCGCGGCTCTCTTCACCTTCCTCCCCCTCCTCGAAGCGAAGCTCTTCTTCAACATCACCGAGGGGGTGGTCTGGACCGCTCATAAAGTCGGGTTCCTGGCGGGGCTCCTCCTTCCCCTCTTCCCCCTCCTGCGCCTGCGCCGCTCCGGCGGTGGGCTCCCCCGGGGTTGAACCGACCCGCGAAGAGGGGTCAGGGGCTTCGCCGTGAGGAGGAAACTGGTGGGCCCGCTGGGATTTGAACCCAGGACCTCCCGGTTATCAGCCGAGCGCTCTAACCATGCTAAGCTACGGGCCCAACCCTCCTTTTTCTCTCACCTTAAATTCTTCACCCTCCGGAAGAGGCGGTTCACCTCCCTCCCGGTGGGAAGGGCCTCCTGGGCGCCCATCCTGGTGGTGGCCAGGGCCCCCGCGCAGTTGGCCCAGAGGACCGCCTCCTCCAGGGGCCTCCCCGAGGCCAGGGCCACGGCCAGCGCCCCGCAGAACGCGTCCCCCGCCCCCGTGGTGTCCCTGACCCTAACCCTCACCCCGGGGATCCTCTCCCCTCCCCTCTCCGTCCTGAGGTAGGCCCCCCCTTCCCCCAGGGTGATCACCACCCCCTCCGGTCCCTTCCTCAGGAGTTTTTCCGCCATCTCCTCCACCCTCCCTTCCCCCACCGCCCGCGAGGCCTCGCTCCTGTTGGCCACCACCAGGCCGACCCTCCTCCAAACCCGGTCGGGGAGGGGCCTGAAGGGGGCCAGGTTCAGCAGGCTCCGCTTGCCCTCCCTCGCCGCCAGCTCCAGCGCCCTCCCCACCGCGGTCAGGGGGATCTCCAGCTGGGTGAGGAGGAGATCGGCCTCCCGCAGGACCTCCCTGGCCCCATCCACCTCCCTCCTCCCGCACCCCAGATCCGCCCCGGGGTAGACCCCTATGAGGTTCTCCCCCCTCCCATCCACCAGGATGA
>QNVD01000214.1 GCA_004347925.1 Hadesarchaea archaeon | reverse complement strand
GGGGAAGCCCAGCGGCCTCAGCAGGAGCTGCCCGGTGCGCCTGCCGTAAAGGGGGCTCCGGTACCCCAGGACGCTGGACTCCATCATGGAGATGCTCGAGCCGCAGAGCAGGAGGAAGATCCTCGACCCCTTCAGCTTGCTGTCCCAGTAGTCCTGGAGGATGGAGGGCAGGCTCCTGTCCTCCTTCACCAGGTTGGGGAACTCATCTATGGCCACCACCACCCTCCTGTCGGCCTTCCCGGCGAGGTACTCGAAAAACCCGTCCCAGCTGGTGAAGGGCGTTTTCCTCAGGAAATCGTCCCCGAAGAACTCGGCCAGCCTCTCCGCGAACCTCGCCAGCTGGAAAGCCTTCGACTCCTCCCTCGCGAGGAGCCTCACCCCCCTACACTCCCTGAGGAAGCGCTCCATGAGCTCGGTCTTCCCCACCCTCCTCCTCCCGTAGATCACGAGGAACTCGGCCCTGTCGCTCCGGTATCTCTCCCTCAGCAGGGACAGCTCCCTCTCCCTGTCCAGAAAAAGGTCGCGCACCCTCTCACCACTTGTACACTCTAAAGTAACTTACTTCTGAGTACTTTTAACCCTACCCGAGCCCCACGTCACGGGCCCGGGGCTCAGGGACCGAGCCTCCTCCTCTCCACCATGACGCAGACCCCGTGGAGCACCTCCATCCCCCTCTCCCTGCAGAAGGCCAGGGCCTCCTCCGACTCCGAGCCCGGCTGCATCCAGATCCTCCTTATCCCCAGCCTGGCGCACTCCCTCACCACCCTCTCCGTGACCCCGGGCGGGACCACCAGGTTCACCACGTCCGGCTTCACCGGGAGGTCCTCCAGGCTGGGGTAGCACCTGTCCCCCAGGATCTCCTCCGCGTGGGGGTTCACGGGATAGACCCTGTAGCCGGCGGAGCGGAGGTCCAGGTAGACCCTGTACCCGTACTTGGAGGGATCCCTGCTGGCCCCCACCACCGCAAACACGTTGCGCCTGTCCAGGAAGGCCTCGATCCTCTCCCTCACGGTCCCACCACCCTGAGCCCCACCCTCCTCCCCCTCCCGTCGTACACCGCCACGTCCTCCTCCCGGTAGGGGAACCCCACTATCACCATCACCCTCCCCAGGAAGCGGTTGAGGTCGGTGGGGGAGGGGGTGAGGTCCCCGGAGGGGTGGGAGTGGGCGGTTCCCACCAGGGAGGGATCCAGGGGGAGG
>QNVD01000213.1 GCA_004347925.1 Hadesarchaea archaeon | reverse complement strand
CCCGCCTCTACGGCGGGAAGTTCATCCTGAGGTTCGAGGACACCAACCCCGCCAACGCCAGGGGGGAGATGTACGGCAGGATAAAGGAGGACCTGGAGTGGCTGGGGATAAGGTGGGATGAGGAGTTCTTCCAGTCCGACCGCCTGGAGCTCTACTACGGGGTGGCGGAGCTACTGCTGGAGGAGGGCAAGGCCTACGTCTGCCTGTGCAGGGCGGAGGAGTTCAGGGAGAGGAGGGACAGGGGCCTCCCCTGCCCCTGCCGGGAGCTACCCCCCTCCCAGCAGCTGGAGAGGTGGAGGGGGATGAGGGAGGGGGAGTACGGGGAGGAGGAGGCGGTGCTGAGGGTGAAGACGGACCTGCACCACCCCAATCCCGCGGTGAGGGACTGGCCGGCCTTCAGGGTGGTGGAGGCCCCCCACCCCAGGGTGGGGAGGAGGTACCGCGTCTGGCCCCTTTACAACTTCTCGGTCTCGGTGGACGACCACGAGATGGGGATCACCCACGTGATAAGGGGGAAGGAGCACGAGGTCAACGAGGCCAGGCAGCGGACCCTCTTCTCCCTGCTGGGATGGGAGTACCCCACGGTGGTGCAGTACGGGCGCCTCACGCTGGCCGGGGCCAAGCTGAGCAAAACGGAGATAGTGAGAGGGGTGGAGAGGGGGGAGCTGCAGGGGTACGACGATGTGAGGCTTGGAACGATCTCCGCCCTGAGGAGGAGGGGCTTCCTTCCCGAGAGCATAAGGAGGGTGATCCTGGAGGTGGGCCTGACCCGCGTGGACTCCTCCCTCAGCTGGGAGAGCCTGGAGGCCCAGAACCGGAAGCTCGTGGACGACCTGGCCCTGAGGTACTTCTTCGTCCCCTCGGGGGTCTGGATGAGGGTCAGGGGGGCCCCGGAGCTGGGGGAGGTGGAGCTTCCCCTCCACCCCTCCCACCCGGAGAGGGGCAAGAGGCGCCTCCCCCTGCGGTACGAGGGGGGCTCCCTCCTGGTCCTGGTCCCCTCCTCCGACCTGCGGGAGCGGAGGGAGGGGGAGGTCTTCAGGCTCAAGGACCTGATGAACGTGGCCCTCCTCTCCAAGTCACCCCCGGAGGCGGAGTTCCGGGGCCTGGAGCTCCTGCCCGGGGTTGCCAAGGTGCAGTGGGTCTCCGGGGACCCCGTGGAGGTGAGGGTGCTGAGGCCGGACGGGTCGGTGGAGGAGGGTCTAGGCGAG
>QNVD01000212.1 GCA_004347925.1 Hadesarchaea archaeon | reverse complement strand
CCCTTCCCCCCTCCTCCCTCACCACCCCGGCCGCCCACCTCAGGCTCCCCCCGGTGGTGGCCACATCGTCCACCAGCAGCACCCTCTCCCCCTTCCCCAGCTCCCCCTCCAGCAGGCGGCCCGTTCCGTGGTCCTTGGTCTCCCTCCTCAGGTAGAGGAAGGGCTTCCCCAGCTTGTGGGCCACCAGCACTCCCAGGGGTATGCCGGCGGTGGGGACGCCCAGCACCCTCTCGAAGCTCGCCCCCTCCCTTCTGAGGAGCTCCAGGTAGGCCTCCACCACCCCCTCGAAGACCCGCGGAAAGGAGGGAAGGCGGCGAAGGTCCAGGTAGTAGGGGCTCAGGCCCCCGGAGCTCAGCCTGTGGGTGCCCACCCTCACGCACCCGCAGCTCATCAGCGCCTTTGCCAGCTCCCTCCTGTCCATCCTCCCATCTCCCTCCTCATCTCCTCCGCCCTCTCCCTGGGGGAGGGGGAGGAGAGGAGGGCCCTTCCCACTATCTCGAAATCGGCACCCGCCCTCAGGGCGGAGCCCGGGGGTGGCCCCTGGGCTCCCACGCCCGGGGAGAGGATGAGGGCCTCCGGGTACCTCCTCCTGGCCTCCCTGAGGAGCTCCGGGAAGGTGGCGGGAAGGATGAAGCCGTCCACACCCGCGGAGCGGGAGGCCTCCATCATCTCCAGGCACCTGGGGTTGAGGTACTCCTCCGCCCCCCTGTGGCTCATGGCGCAGACCGCCAGCACCCCCCTTCCCCTTTCCCTGGCCAGCCCCACCACCTCCTCCAGCCCCTCCCTGATCCCCACGAAGGCGTGGGCGATGACCGCGTCGAACCCCAGCTCGAAGATCTCCCCGGCCACCAGCCTGTTCACGTATCCTATGTCCGCCATCTTCAGGTCGCAGATGAAGGGTCCCTCCAGCCCCTCCATCAGCCTCCTCAGTCCCTCTCCCCCGTAGACCAGTAGGGAGGGGAGACCAAGCTTTATTCCGGCCACCCTGTCCGAGAGCTGGGAGAGGAGGTCCCTGGCCCTTTCCAGGCTGCGGAGTTCTCCCGTGGGATCGAAGGCCAGCACGATCCTCGAGTCCGCCCTCCTCGCCTTTTCCACCAGCCTGGAGGTGAAGCTTCCCAAAAGCCCTTCCATCTTTCTCCCCCCCTCAAAAAAAGCCTTTCCTAGTCCAGGGGAGGGCGCCGGTGGGACCAGGGACGTAGGCTCTCGAAGGAGAGGCAGGCCCGCAGGATCAGCCTCTCGGAGAAGCGCCTCCCCACCACCTGCATCCCCACGGGGAGGCCCTCCACCCACCCGCAGGGCACGGAGGCGGCGGGGTGTCCCGTGAGGTTGAAGGGATAGGTGAGGATCCAGCCAAGAAGCGGGTTCACCTCCTTCCCGTTGATCTCCGTGGGCCCCAGCTGGTCCACCGGGAAGGGAAGGGTGGCCAGCGTGGGGGTGAGGAGGAGATCGAACTCCCTGAAGAGCTCCTGCATCCCCAGCCAGACCCTGCCCCTCACCATCTCAGCCCTCTTGTACTCCACCGCCGAGATTCCCTTCCCCAGCTCCGAGAGGGCCTGCACCTCCGGGGTGAGCTTCTCCTTCTCCTCGGGAGGCAGGTCGCCCAGGTAGGAGGAGAAGGCCACCACCCAGAGGGTCTGGAAGGCCCCCTCTATCTCTTCCTTGGAGGGAAGGGGAGGGGTGGCCTCCTTCACCTCGGCTCCCAGTTCGGCGAAGGACCAGGCCGCCTCCCCCACCGCCTTCTCCACCCTCCCGTCCACCTCGAAGTACCCCAGGTTGGGGCTATAGGCCACCCTGAGACCCTTAACCCCCTCCTCCACCCTCGCGTAGTCCTCCTCCGGAGGGGGGAGGCTGAAGGGATCCACCTCGTGGAAACCCACCATGACGGAGAGGAGCAGGGCGGCGTCCCTGACGGTTCTGGCGATGGGACCGTGGGTCATGAAGGGGGAGACGTGCCCGAAGGGGCCCAGGCCCACCTCCACCATCAGGTCCATGGGGACGAGGCCTGAGGTGGGCTTCAGGCCGAAGACGCCGCAGGCGCTGGAGGGGATTCTGATGGAGCCCCCTCCGTCGCTCCCCTCCGCGAAGGGGGCCATCCCGGAGGCCACGGCCGCGGCGGAGCCCCCGCTGGAGCCCCCGGCCGTCCTGTCCAGCTTCCAGGGATTTCTGGTGGCCCCGAAGAGGAGGTTCACGGTGTTCCCCATCCAGCCGAACTCCGGAGTGTTGGTCTTGCCCAGGGGGATGGCCCCGGCCCTCCTCAGGCGCTCCACCACCGCGGCGTCCTTGGAGGGGATGAAGCCCTCGAAGAGCCTGGAGCCGAAGGTGGTCCTGACCCCACGCATGGGGGTCAGATCCTTGATGGCTATGGGCACCCCGTGGAGGGGTCCCAGCTTCCCCCCCTCCTTCACCGCCCTTTCCGCTTCCCTCGCCCGCTTCCTGGCCTCCTCCTCCAGGACCAGGCAGTAGGCGTTTACCCTCGGGTTCACCCTCTCTATCCTCTCCAGGAAGGCCTCCACCACCTCCACCGGGGAAAGCCCCCCCTCCCTTATGCGCAGGGCCAGCTCGGTGGCCGGAAGGAAGGGATCCATCTCACTCCCTCCTCCTCACCTCCACGCACACCCCCGCCCCCACGGTCTGCCCGGCGTGCCTCATGGCGAATCGGGAGAGGTGGGGTATCTCCCCCACCCTCTCTATGACCAGGGGCTTCAGGGGTTCCACCTCCACCACCCCCACCTCCCCCTTCTTGAGGCCCTGGGGGTTCTCCTCCAGGGTCTCCCCTGTCCGGGGGTCCACCCTCTTCAGCACCGAAACTATCCTGCCCGGAACGCTGGCGGTGTGGCAGTGGATGGTGGGGGTGAAGCCCGGCCTGAGCTGGTAGGGGACGTTCAGCACCACCACCTTGGCGGTGAAGCTCTGGGCCACGGTGGGGGGGTTTTCCGGATGTCCCGCCACCTCCCCCCTCCTTATCTCCTCCTTCGAGACCCCCCTCACGTTGAAGCCTATGTTGTCCCCCGGAAGGGCCTTCTCCACCGGCTGGTGATGCATCTCTATGGATCTCACCTCTCCCCTCTTCCCCGAGGGCTCGAAGAGCACGGTGTCCCCCACCCTAAGGACCCCCGTCTCCACCTTGCCTATGGGAACCGTCCCCACCCCCGTGACGGAGAAGACGTTCTGGAGGGGGATGCGCAGGGGTTTGTCCACGGGCTTCTCCCCCTCCTTCAGGGCATCCAGGGCCTCCAGGAGGGTGGGTCCCTTGTACCAGGGCATCTTGGGGCTGGGTCTCACCAGGTTCTCACCGTGCCAGGCGGAAACGGGAATGCAGGGGAAGTCGGAGGGGTATCCCAGGGTCCTCAGGAGGGAGGAAACCTCCTGCTTGAGCCTGAGGTAGGTCTTCTCGTCGAAGCCCACCAGATCCATCTTGTTGATGGCCACCACCAGCTGGTTGACCCCCAGGGTGAAGGCCAGGGCCGCGTGCTCCCTGGTCTGGGGCATGATGCCGTCGTCGGCCGCCACCACCAGCACCGCCGCCTCCGCCTGGCTGGCCCCCGTGATCATGTTCTTCACGAAGTCGCGGTGTCCCGGGGCGTCTATGATGGTGAGGACGCTGTTGGGGGTCTCTATCTTCTGGTAGGAGAGCTCTATGGTCACCCCCCTCTCCCTCTCCTCCTTCAGCCTGTCCATCAGCCAGGCGAACTTGAAGCTCCCCGCCTCTTGGGGGAGGTCCTTCTCCGAGACCAGCCCCAGCTCGAAGAGGGTCCTCCCCACCAGCGTGGACTTGCCGTGGTCCACGTGCCCCATGAAGAGCAGGTTCACGTGCTTCTTGTCCACGGGAACCCCTCTGGTCTCAGGAGGAGGGGGGAACTCCCCCCCCGCTCTGGGAGGTGAGCAGGAAGAGGCGGAGGTAGCTCTCGGTGTTGGATTTCAGCTCCTTCAGGTCCTTCACCATCCTGTCGATGGCCCTCCTGAGGGGGAGGAGGTAGGTTTCGCCCACCCCCCTCTTGGCCAGGGAGATCCCCTCCAGATCCCTCAGGATGGCTTCCGCCGCGATGGCGGCCCTTTCCAGGGAGGACACCAGCTGCCTGAGGGTCTCCGGTGAGGAGCTTCCGGAGAGGGAGGCCTCCGCCCCCCTGAGCACGCTCAGGAGTTCTCTGGACCGGGGCACGAGCTCGAATTTGGCCAGATCCTGGAGCTCTGGCTTGGTCAGGGCTATGGAGAGCCTGGAGCACAGGAGTTCCGAGTTGGAGACGATGGAGCCCAGGTCCGACCTGAGCACCATGGTGGCCAGGGGTAGCTCCGAGGGGCCGAGCTTTTGGAGATCCTTGGCCGGCTCCCCCGCGTCCACCCAGAGGCTGAAGTCCTCCACGGGGACCTCCAGGGGGCGGTGGGTGGGGGCGGTGAGGTAAAGGACGAACACGGAGAGGGCCACCAGGCAGGCGGCGGCGGAGATGAAGAGCATCCAGGGGGTGGTTCCACCCACCTCCAGCCCTCCCGCGACCAGAGCGGCTATGGAGCTCAACAGGGCGAGAACGGGCAGGGGATGAATCCTCATCAGGGGAAATGGTTTTATCGAACAAAAAGCCTTTCGGAGAGGACAATGGACGAGATCTTCCCTAATCACCCCCGGGCCGAGTCCCTGCGGATCAGGAAGAAGCTGACGGAGGGAATGAGGGCGGGGATGGTGGTGCCAGAGGGGCTTACGGCCCACGGGAGGGGGGAGGCCTTCGACTACCTGCTGGGGGAGAGGACCACCGAGCTGGCCAGGGAGGCCGCCGAGGCCGCCTCCGCCGCTCTCCTCCTGGCCTCCCACCCGGTCATCTCCGTGAACGGGAACACCGCCGCCCTGGTTCCAAAGGAGGTGGCGGAGCTGGCGGAGGTGACGGGGGCGGGGGTGGAGGTGAACCTCTTTCACCGCTCCCGCGAGCGGGAGCTCCTCATAGCCGAGCACCTGAAGAAACACGGCTGCAGGGAAGTGCTGGGGCTGGAGGAGGAGAACGCCGTGAGGATAGCGGAGATCCAGAGCGAGAGGAGGAGGGTGGACAGGAGGGGGATCTTCTCCGCCGATGTGGTCCTGGTCCCCCTGGAGGACGGGGACAGGACGGAGGCCCTCCAGAGGATGGGCAAGCTGGTGATAGCGGTGGACCTCAATCCCCTATCCAGGACCGCCAGGGCCGCCCGCATCACCATCGTGGACAACGTGGTCCGCGCCCTTCCCCTGCTGGTGGAGGGGTGCCGGAGGATGAGGGGGATGCCCAGGGAGGTGCTGAGGGGGAAGGTGGAGACCTTCGACAACGAGAGGAACCTGAGGGAAAGCCTGAGGCTCATGTGCGGGCGCCTGAGGGAACTCTTCGACTCCGGGGAGCACCTATTTAAGTGAAGGGTGGAAGTGGAGGTAGTGGAGGCCAAGGTAACCACCACCACCCTGGCGGAGATGAAGGCCAGGGGGGAGAAGATATGCATGCTCACCGCCTACGACTACCCCACCGCCCGCCTGGTGGACGAGGCGGGGATAGAGGTGATCCTGGTGGGGGACTCGGTGGGCAACGTCCTGCTGGGATATCCCAGCACCCTTCCCGTTACCATGGAGGAGATGCTGCACCACACCAGGGCCGTGGCCAGGGCCGTGAAGAGGGCCCTGGTGGTGGGGGACATGCCCTTCCTTTCCTACCAGCCCAGCGATTCGGAGGCCGTCCTCAACGCCGGCAGGTTCCTGAAGGCGGGGGCGGAGGCCGTGAAGGTGGAGGGCGGCACCCCGGTGCTGGGGAGGATCAGGGCCATGCTGGATGCGGGCATTCCGGTGATGGGTCACCTGGGCCTGACCCCCCAGTGGATCCATCAGTTCGGGGGCTACAGGGTGAGAGCCAAAACGGCCGAGGCCGCCAGGCTCCTCCTGCAGGAGGCCAAGGAGCTGGAGAGGGCGGGGGTCTTCAGCCTGGTGCTGGAGGGGATCCCCTGGCAGGTGGCCAAGCTCATCACCGAGAGCGTCAGGGTGCCCACCATAGGGATAGGGGCCGGACCGTACTGTGACGGGCAGGTGCTGGTCCTGCATGACCTGCTGGGCCTCACCGAGCGCGTGCCCAAGTTCGTGAAGAGGTACGCCGGCCTGGGGGAGGAGATAAGGAGGGCCCTCTCGGAGTTCAGGAGGGAGGTGAAGGAGGGGAAGTTCCCCACCCTGCAGTTCAGCTACGAGATGCCCCCGGAAGAGCTGGAGAAGCTGAAAAAGGGGTAGAAAAACGGAGGGTTTTTAAGTTTATAAGGGGGTTATTTTTGGTCAAAAAGAAAAAAGGAGGTGAGGGAATGGGAGATGCCAAGACCAAGCTTCCCAAGGCCACCATCATCAGGCTCTTCAAGGACGCCGGTGCCGAGCGCGTTTCCGCTGATGTGGCTGATGCCGTCAACAAGATCCTCCTGGAAGTGGCTAAGGGGGCCATAAAGGCGGCCAAGGCCGAGGGAAAGAAAACGATCTCCGCCGACAACCTCAGAATGGTGGTTGTGGTCACCTGAGGACGGAAGCGGACGGACCTCTTTCCTTCCTTTTTTAGTTATCCCCTTTTCAGGGAGAGGGTAAGCTCCCCCCTGGTCCTCTCCACGAGCCCCCTGACCACATCCTGTTTTCTCTTCATGCCGGGCAGAACCGCCTCCGGGTAATCGAACTCCGTCAGGAACTCGTATATCCTCTCCATCTGGCGGAAGAACTGCTCGGCGGGCTTCAGCTCCCCCCTCCTCAGGTGGTCCAGAACGGCCCTCCTCAGCTCCCCCGAGGCGTCGGCCAGGGCCATCAGGTAGCAGTCGTAGGGCACGCCCGCCTCCTCGGGCTCCGGGAGCCTCCCCTCCCTCAGGAGGGCCCTCACTAGGAAGGCCTCGCAGTACTCCTGCTGGGCCGCCTTCACCGTGCCCCAGGCCAGAAGGCCCGGATCCTCCCTCGCCAGGGAGAGCATCTCCTTTAGCCTCTCCCTGGCCTTCTCCAGGAGTTCCCCCGCCGCCCCTTCCTCCCCCCTGTGCAGGGCGAAGATGGATCTGGCCGAGAGCCTCACCACCTCCCTGGAAAGGTTCTGGAGCTTCTCCCTCCGCTCCAGCTCCCTGTCGAAGTGCTCCCTGAGCCTCTCCAGCCTCCCCTTCTCCGGGTCGTGGGAATCGGGCATCAGGAGAACTCCTTGGTGGGGCGCAGGAGGTTGGTCCTGTGGTGCCTCAGCTTCAGTACCATCCCCTTCTTCTCCAGGTTGTTGACCAGGGCGCTCAGCTTCGCCTTGGAGAGATCCATCCTCCTGCGCAGGTCGTCCTGCCTTATCTCCTTGCACCTCAGGATCTCCTCGAAGACCCTCCTCTCGTCCTCGCTGAGCCCCATCAGGGCCACCTTCATGGTCCTCTCCCTGGCGTACTTCCTGAAGAGGAAGGCCAGAACGGCGGCCACGGAACCCGCCACCGCCACCATGATCCCCACCGCCAGCAGGAGGGAGGAGAGCTCCAGGTGCCCGGTGGGGGAGAGGAGGATGAGGACGGTGGCCAGGGTGAGCTGGAGGAGGAGGGTGAGCAGGATGAGCCCAAGCATCTCCCTCAGGGTCATTCAAGAGAAAAGGAAAGAGATAGGTTAAAAAAATTTCGAGGAAACCGGAAAGGGAATTCTGAACGATGAAAAGCTTGAAAAGAGCTTTTCAATCAAAAAAGAGGTTATTTTCGGCTTCTTTTTAGGCAGAAGAGAACCGTTTTGGGAGAGTTTTCAAATAGCCCTTCCCACATAGAAAGGAACGGAGGTGAAAAAATGAAAATGGGAGAAAAGGGAATAGCGCCCCTCGTGGCGGCCGTGGTACTGCTGGCGGGCATAGGGTCGGCCACGGCGGTCCCCGTGGCGGCCTCGGTGGCCAACGTGGATCCCGACCACCCCCTCTACTCCCTGAAGAAGGTGGGGGAGAGGATCCGCGGACTGAGCACGGCGGAGCAGATGAGGCTCAGGTGGCAGGAGTACCAGAGGATGGTGGAGAAGGGCAAGGGGCTTCAGTACCAGGGAGTCCTGAAGGAGTTCGTGGAAAAGCTGAACTCGGTGGCCCCCTACGACGCGCCCGCGAAGCAGGAGATCGTGAGGTGGATGCAGGAGCAGCTGCCGGGGATAGGGGAGGTACAGCTGAAGCTCGCCCTGCAGGCGGCGGGGGACAACCAGCAGCTGAGGGCCGAAGTGCAGGAGCAGTTGGCCGCGTGGAGGGAAAACAGGGACCCGGAGCTCCTCAGAGCCTGGATGAACCACTTCAGGGAGAGGGCAAGGGAAAAGGTGAAGGAGAAATACGAGGAGATGGATGAGCTCTTCGAGAACATCTGCACCAAGATCTGCATACAGGAGAACCTAGAGCAGGCGGCGGCGGAGAACAGGCTCTCCCAGCGCTTCGCGGAGCTGCAGGAAGCCTTTGAGAACCTGAGGCTGGAGGTGGAGGCCATGCTGGCCACCGCCCCGGAGAACCTGCCAGGGAGGGTGGCGGCGGACAGGCTCTACCAGCTGGCCCTGAAGGAGGAGAACCTGGCCCTCCACGCCAAGGAGCTGGGACTGCTGGGAAGGGCGGTGGGGCTGATGACCTCCGCGGTGATGCACCTGAGGAACGCCGAGTGCATCCTGGAGCACGCCCAGGAGTGGGAGCCGGAGCACGCGCAGCTCTGGCAGGAGTGGAGGGAGGAGTGGGAGGAGGAGTGGGAGGAGATCAAGCCCCAGATCCAGAGCCTCTGGGAGAACGCGGCCCAGAACTGGCAGCAGTACAGGGAGAGGATAAGGGAGAGGTGGGAAGAAGAATAGCCTCTCCCCTTTTTTATTTTTTCATCAGGACCACGGAGCTGACCGGAACCTCATCCACGATCCTGTACCCCGTCAGCCCCTGCAGCCTCTCCGCGAAGTCCCTTATCTCCCGGTGGGAGGGCATGAAGGGGGGACCCAGCCTCTGCCTGGAGTACCCCACCGGGAAGTAGCCCTTGGGCTCCAGGAAGTCAGGCTCCGCCTTCTCCACCAGCTTGGCGTAACCCTCGGGGTCCTTCAGGTTGAGACCCTTCACCAGGGTCAGCCTCAGCACCCTCCTGCAGGAGAAGGAGGAGAGGAGCTCCAGGCTGCGGTTCAGCCTCTCCCACCCGTCCGGGATCCTGGGGCGGCAGACCCTCTCGTAGGTTTCCCTGTCGGGGGCGGGGAGGGTCAGGTAGAGCTGGGTGGGCTCCACCTCCAGCCCCTCCAGCCTTTCGGGCAGGGTGCCGTTGCTCACCAGGAAGGTGGTGAAGCCCCTTCGGTGCAGCTCCTCTATGAGGGACCCCAGGAGGGGGTAGAGGGTGGGCTCACCCGCCAGGCTTATGGCGGCCTGGTTGGGGTGCTGGGCCTCCCTCCACCTCTGGGGGTTGACCTCCGGGTTGCCCTTGAAGCCGCTCAGGAGCTCCCTCTGGGCCCGGATGCCCCCCTCCACGATCTCCGAGGGGTCGTCGGGGGGGA
>QNVD01000211.1 GCA_004347925.1 Hadesarchaea archaeon | reverse complement strand
GAGCTGGGGAGGAGGGGAGGGGAGGTGGGCTGGGGGGGGCTGGGGAGGGAGGAGGTGAGGGGTGCCCTCTCCCGCGCCGACCTCCTCATCAACGCCACGCCCGTGGGGATGGACCGGGAGGGGGAAACGCTGGTGACCTCCGACCTGATGCACCGGGGGCTCTTCGTCATGGACCTGGTCTACCACCCCCCGGAGACCGCCCTGATGAGGGAGGCCAGGAAGGCCGGGGCGAGGGCAGAGAACGGGCTGGGGATGCTGCTGCACCAGGCCGCCCTCTCCTTCACCCTCTTCACCGGAAGGAGGGCCCCGCTGGAGGTGATGAGGAGGGCCCTGAGGGCGAGGACATGAGGCTGGGGATAGCGGGGGCGGGGGCCATGGGGAGCTGGTTCGCCTCCCTGGCCCGCTCGGAGGGGTGGGAGGTCTATCTCTTCGACATCGTGCCGGAAAGGGCGGAGAGGGTGGCCAGGAGGACGGGGGCGAGGGCGGTGGGGAAGCTGGAGGAGCTGGGGGAGAGGGCCGAGGTGCTGCTGGTGGCGGTGCCCATCTCCCGCACCCCCGAGGTGCTCAGGCGGCTAGACGGAAGGGGGGAGCTCCTGATGGACCTGGCCTCGGTCAAGGGGGAGGTGGTGCGAACCCTGAGGGGGATAAGGGGACCGGAGACCGCCTCCCTCCATCCCCTCTTCGGGCCAGGGGCCAGGACCCTGAGGGGGAAGACCGTGATCTCCGTGCCCGTGAGGGTGGGGAGGAGGTACCGGGAGTTCCTCCGCTTCCTCTCCTCCCGGGGGGCAAGGGTGGTGGAGATGGGGGCGGAGGAGCACGACAGGCTCATGGCGGTGACCCAGGCCCTCACCCACTTCCTCCTCCTCTCCTGCGCGGGAGCGATGGAGGGGATGAGGGTGAGGGAGGAGCTCTCCACCCCCCTCTTCTCCTCCCTCCTGCAGCTGGTGAGGGCCTCGCTGGCCTCCGACCCCTCCCTCTGCGGGGAGATCCAGCTGCTCAACCCCCACTCCAGGAGGGCCAGGGAGAGGCTGCTGGGGGTGATGGGGAGGCTGCACCGGGAGCTCTGCTCCGGAAAGACGGAGGGGCTCTGCCGGATCCTGGAGAGGGGGAGCAGGAGGTGGGGGAGGGAGGTGAGGGAGGCCTACCGGAGGCTCTACGAGGAGCTGGAGCGCTCGGGCTCCAGCCCGTAGAGCTCCCTCCTCCTGGCCTCCAGGGGCTCGGGCTCCCT
>QNVD01000210.1 GCA_004347925.1 Hadesarchaea archaeon | reverse complement strand
GGGGGAGGAGAGGCTGGCCAGGGTGGAGGGCTCCTTCACCCTCTCGCAGGACTTCCCGGACTACTGGAGGGTGGAGGGGGAGGCCTTCACCCGCTCCTGGGAGGACCGGTGGATAAGGGAGGAGGGCTATCTCAGGTTTCTGCGTTCCTCGGTGGAGGGCCTGCTGAAGCAGCACGGCCTGAGCCCGGGGCAGGTCTCCAGGCTGGCCCTTCCCCCCCTCTTCCCCAGGGACCAGCCCAGGCTGGCGAGGGAGCTGGGCTTCTCCGAGGGGCAGGTCCAGCCCAGCCTCTTCGAGCAGGTGGGCAACGCGGGGGCCGCCCACCCCCTCCTCCTCCTGGCGGCCGCGCTGGAGGAGACGGAGCCCGGGGGTAGGGTGGTGGTGGCGGGCTACGGAGCGGGAAGCGATTCCCTCCTCCTCACCGTCACCGGGAGGGGGGAGAGGAAGGTGGAGAGGGCCCTGCGCAGGAGGAAGGAGCTGGACAGCTACGAGAAGTACCTGGCCTGGAGGGGGATGATGCCCGCGGAGAGGGGCATGAGGGGGGAGGAGGTGGCGCCCACCTCCCTTTCCCTTTCCTGGAGGGAGAGGAGGGCGATCCTGGGCCTGGTGGGCTCCAGGTGCAGGGCCTGCGGAACCCCCCAGTACCCCCCCCAGAGGGTCTGCGTGGCGTGCGGGGGGACGGAGCTGGAGCCCTACCGGTTCTCGGAGAGGAGGGGGAGGATCTTCAGCTACACGGAGGACATGCTGGCCTTCTCCGTCGACCGTCCCGCCATCTACGGGATAGTGGACTTCGAGGGAGGGGGGAGGTTCTGGTTCGACTTCACGGACTGCGGTGCGGGGGAGCTTAGGGTGGGGATGCCGGTGAGGATGAGCTTCAGGAGGAAGTACACGGACCCGGTGAGGGGGATCGTGGCCTACTTCTGGAAGGCGGTTCCGGAGGTGAGGGATGGGGATTAGGGACAAGGTGGCCATCGTGGGGATGGGCTGCACCAGGTTCGGGGAGAGGTGGGAGGCCGGGTACGAGGACCTGATCGTGGAGGCCTTCCAGGAGGCCCTGGAGGATGCCGGGATGGAGAAGGAGGACATAGAGATGGCCTGGCTGGGGACCTGCTTCGATGAGGTCTCCACGGGGAAGAGCGCCCTTCCCCTCTCCGTCTCCCTGAAGCTCCCCTTCATCCCCGTGACCAGGGTGGAGAACTTCTGCGCCACGGGCTCGGAGGCCCTCAGGGCGGCCTGCTACGCCGTGGCCTCGGGGGCCTGCGAGGTGGCCCTGGCCCTGGGGGTGGAGAAGCTGAAGGACATAGGCTACGGGGGGCTGCCCGAGTTCGGCTCCGCCATGGGTTCCAGGAACAGGATCCTCTTCCCCAACGTCACGGCCCCGGGGGCCTTCGCCATGATGGCGGTGAGGTACTTCGAAACCTACGGGCTGAGCCCGGAGAGGGGGAGGGAGGTGCTGGCCAGGATCTCGGTGAAGAGCCACAGGAACGGGGCCAGGAACCCCAAGGCCCACCTCAGGAGGGAGATCAGGGTGGAGGACGTGCTGAAGGCCCCCATCATCGCCTGGCCCCTGGGCCTCTACGACTGCTGCGGGGTGAGCGACGGGGCGGCGGCGGCCATCGTGGTGAGGGCGGAGAGGGCCAGGGAGTACAGGGAGGATCCGGTTTACGTGAAGGCCATGCAGGTGGCCACCTCCTCCGGGGAGGAGCTGCTCCACCGGTGGGACGGGTGCCACGTGGAGACCACGGTTAGGGCGGCCAGGAGGGCCTACCAGGAGGCGGGGGTGGAGGATCCCCGCAGGGAGCTGGACCTGCTGGAGGTCCACGACTGCTTCTCCATCACCGAGCTGGTCACCTACGAGGACCTGGGGATCTCTCCCCGGGGGAAGGCGGCGGAGGATGTGGAGGCCGGCTTCTTTGAGCTGGAGGGGGAGATACCCTGCCAGCCCGACGGGGGGCTGAAGTGCTTCGGCCACCCCATAGGGGCCTCCGGCCTTAGGATGGTCTACGAGGTCTACAAGCAGCTTCAGGGGAAGGCGGGGCCCAGGCAGCTCAGGGATCCCAGGCTGGGGCTCACCCACAACCTGGGGGGCTTCCCGGCCATGAGCGTGGTGAGCGTCAGCCTCTTCGGGCTGGACAGGGGATAGGTCAAAGTATTTATAGGGGGAAGGGGGGAGAGGAGAAACGGGTAGGGCTGGAACGGCCCGAAGTTAAGCCTGTGGAGACGCTACCCTCCAGGGGTGCGCCCCTGGGGGTCGTCTTTGAAGCAGGAAGCCCCGCGAGGGGCAGTTCGAACCAGAAAAACCTTCTGGTGAGCGATTGGAGGAAAAATCTCTCAAAGAGCTGGTAAAGGAAAATGCGGCCAAAAAGGAGGGTGAGAGCGTGAAGGATGAGTTTGGAGCAGTGAAGTATCTGATCCACGCCCGCATGGAGGTCAACGGGGTGGTGGAGCGTCCGGACGTGGTGGGAGCCATCTTCGGACAGGTGGAGGGTCTTCTGGGAGAGGACCTGGATCTCAGGGAGCTGCTGAAGTCGGGCAGGATAGGGAGGATCAAGGTGGAGCTCAGCACCAACCAGGGGAAGTCCACGGGCACCATCCTCATACCCTCCAGCCTGGACAAGGTGGAGACCGCCATCATAGCGGCGGCGCTGGAGACGGTGGACAGGGTGGGTCCCTGCGAGGCCAGGATAAAGACGGAGAAGATAGAGGACGTGAGGGAGGCCAAGCGCAAGTACATCGTGGAGCGCGCCAAGGAGATCCTCTCCAAGATGGAGCTGGAGACCCCGGAGAGCCAGGAGCTCTCGGAGCAGGTCAAGGAGAACCTTAGGGTGGAGGAGCTCATAGAGTACCAGGGTCTCCCCGCCGGTCCGGGGGTGCTGGACTCGGATGCCGTCATCCTGGTGGAGGGGAGGGCGGACGTCCTGAACCTGCTCAGGGCCGGCATCCGCAACGCCCTCGCGGTGGAGGGAACGAGCGTGCCCAAGGCGGTGGTGGAGCTATGCAAGAACAAGACGGTGACGGCCTTCCTGGACAGCGACAGGGGAGGGGATCTGATCCTGAAGGAGCTGATGCAGCTGGTGAAGATAGACTACGTGGCCAGACCCCCCAACGGGAAGAGCGTGGAGGAGCTGACGAGGAAGGAGGTGCTCAAGGCGCTGAGGAACAAGGTCCCGCTGGAGGAGTTCAGGGGCCAGAGGAGACCCGAGAGGACGGAGAGGGTACCGGAGGAGAAGAGGACGGAGCTCTCCAGGCTCAAGGAGCTGCTGCAGGCCATGGCGGGCTCGCTGAAGGCCCAGCTGCTGAACCAGGACCTGGAGAAGATCGAGGAGCTTCCCGTGAGGGACCTGAAGGAGAGGCTGGCACGGGTGGAAGGGGTGCACACGGTGGTGCTGGACGGCATCATCACCCAGGAGATGGCGGAGCTGGCCTCCGGGCGTGGGGTGAAGAACCTGGTGGGAGTACAGTCCAGGGTGGAGAGGGTTCCCCCCGGCCTGCGCGTGCTCACGCTCAGGGATCTCGAGGGCGGGCGCTAGCTCAGGTGGGGTAGGTATACCACATGAGCACGGCGGCCTCCCCGTCCTCGTAGTAGTGGGGGAGCTCTCTCTCTTCTTTGAATCCGAGGGTGGAGTAGAAGGCCCTGGCCCCCAGGTTGCTCTTCCTGGCCTCCAGCCTCACGCACGTAGCCCCCTCCTTCCTCAGTCTCTCCAGGGCCTTGAGGATGAGGGCCCTCCCCACTCCCCTCCTCCTGTACTGGGGGTCCACGGCTATGGAGAGGATGTGCCCCACCCCTCCCCACCTCATGGTGCAGATCAGGTACCCCACCAGCTTCCCGTTCATCCTCACGCCCAGGAAGCCCGAGGGGTCGCTCTTGTAGAGCTGCTCCAGCAGGGTCAGGGGATAGGGGTCGGGGAAGCACCTGTACCCTATCTCCATGACCTCCCGAAGATCCTTCTCCGTCAGGTTGACCACCCTCAGCTCCCTCAGGCCGGTCATTGAATTACTTTACCCGCTCTCTTTACTTAAGGTTTGGTCTCCTCAGGAGGGGCGCAGGGGCAGCAGATAGGGCCTGCCCTTCCCCCCCATCCTCCTGACCCTGACCCCGTAGACCCTCTCCAGGCGGGAGGGGGTGAGCACGGATCCCGGCCTCCCCGAGGCCAGCACCCTGCCCCTGTGCAGCAGCACGACCCTGTCCGAGAAGCCCGAGGCCAGGTTGAGGTCGTGCAGCGCCATCACGACGGTGATCCCCCTCTCCCCGGCCTTCCTCCTCAGGAGGCCCAGGATCTCCAGCTGGTGCCTGAGGTCCAGATGGGCGGTGGGCTCGTCCAGCAGCAGGACCTCCGGCTCCTGGGCCAGCAGCCTGGCCAGCAGAACCTTCTGCCTCTCCCCCCCGCTCAGCTCCCCGAAGTGCCTCAGGGCCAGCCCCTCCATCCCCATCTCCTCCAGGAGCCCGGAGACCACCCTCAGATCCCTCTCCCCCACCCTCCAGCCCAGGTGGGGCCTCCTTCCCAGGAGCACGGTGTCGAAGACGGTGAGGGGGAAGGAGGAGGGGGAGCCCTGGGGGAGATACCCCACCCTCCTGGAGAGCTCCCGGGGATCGATCCGGGCCAGCTCCCTTCCGTCCAGGAGGATGGACCCCCTCTGGGGCCTGAGGATCCCGTCCAGGCACCGGAGGAGGGTGGTCTTCCCGGAGCCGTTGGGACCCACCAGGCTCACCACCTCCCCCTCCTCCGCCCCCAGCGTCACCCCCCTGAGGGCCAGCAGGCTTCCGTAGCTGAAGTGGACCCCCCTCGCCTCCATCTTCATGGCCAGTAGTCCCTCCTCTTCCTGAGGAGCAGGTGGAGGAAGAAGGGGATGCCCAGGAGGGAGGTTATGGCACCCACGGGGATTTCGGTGGGGGCCAGGAGGGTTCTGGCCAGCGTGTCGGCCCCCAGCAGCAGGAGGGCCCCCACCAGGCAGGAGCAGGGGAGGAGGAAGCGGTGGTCCCCCCCCACCAGCATCCTGGCCAGGTGGGGGGAGACCAGGCCGATGAAGCCGATGGTCCCGGTGAAGGAGACGATGCCGGCGGTGAGGAGGGAGAGCAGGACCAGCCCCATCCCCCTGACCCTTTTCACGTTCACGCCCAGGCTTCTGGCCGTCTCGTCCCCCACCGCTATGGCGTTGAGGTCCCAGGACGAGCCCAGGAGGGGGGGAGAGCAGAGCAGGAGGAGGACCAGCACCGGCAGGACCCCCTCCCAGGTGGCCGTGTGGAGGCCCCCCATCAGCCAGAAGACCACCCCCTGCAGGGCCCTGGGCTCGGCCGCGTACTGGAGGATGGAGGTGAGGGAGGAGAAGAGGTACATGACGGCTATGCCGGCCAGGATGACGCTCTCCGGGCTCATCCCCTTCTTCAGGCCGAGGGCCCACACCAGCAGGGTGGCCAGCAGGGCGAAGCAGAAGGCGTTGGCCACCACCAGGTACTCACCCCCCACCACCCCCAGCCCCAGCACCAGGGCCAGGGAGGCCCCGAAGCCCGCCGCGGAGGAGATGCCGAGGGTGTAGGGACTGGCCAGGGGGTTGCGCAGCAGCCCCTGGCTCACGGCACCGGCCAGGGCCAGCCCCGCCCCGGCGAGCACGGCCAGGAGGACCCTGGGCACCCTGAGCTCCCAGACGATGACCTCCGAGAGCCGATCGGGAGGGGAGAGGGGGAGGAACCTGGAGAAGAAGGCCCGCCAGACCTCGCCCGGGCCCAGCCTTGCCGCCCCCAGGGAGAGGGAGAGGAGGGAGAGGAGGAAGAGGAGGAGAAGGAGGGAGAGGATCACCCACACCTTCCGGCGGACGAAGCCCCTGTACAGCCTGAGGGCCTTTCCCCTCATGGGTAGGTGAACACTCCCCGGTACTCAAGGCCCCAGAAGTTCTCCACCAGCTGCCGGTGCAGGGGGAGAGGATCCAGGTCCTGGAAGAGGGAGGGATAGAACCACCTGGCGGCGTGACATAGGGTGATGATCTGGGAGCCTCCCCCCCAGAGGTCCCAGCTCACCACGTAGACCCTGTTCTCCCTCACCGCCTTCAGCTCCGACCATCCTGGCCTGCTCAGGAGGGCCTCCCTGACCTGCCGGAGGGGACCGGGATCGGTCAGGCCCCTTCCCCCGCTGGGGAGGACCTTGCTCCCGGCGTTCTTGAGGATGACGTCCGGGTCCTTCTCCAGCACCCACTCGGAGGAGATGATGGGATAGGGGACGGGCTCCCCGGCGGCCAGGTTCAGACCCCCCGCCGCGGTGATGATGCTGTGCCCCATGGTGCCGTAGGAGGCCGTCTGGTAGTCCTTGTGCCCCTCAAGGTAGACGCGCACCCTGTTCTCGGCGGGCAGGCCGGAGACCCGGTTCTCGATGAGCCCGACCAGGTTCTCGAAGAACTTGGCGTACTCCTCCGCCCTCTCCTCCCTCCCCAGCATCAGCCCCAGCAGCCTTATGTCCTTGGGGATGAGCTCCAGCTTGTAGGCGTCCAGGCAGAGGACCCTGATGCCCAGGGGCTCCAGCCTGCTCCTCAGCTGCTCCTCCGAGCCCGTGCTCCCGCTGTAGGTGATCACCACGTCAGGGCGCAGCTCCACTATCTTCTCGTAGTTGGGGGAGGAACAGCTGCCCACCTCGCTGACGTTGTCGAACTTGGGGGACAGCTTGGCCTTGGTGGTGGGACTCACCCCCACCACCAGGTTCTCCGCCCCCAGGGCGCACAGGATCTCCCCCGCGTCGCTGTGGAGCACGGCCAGGCTCCTCACGGGCCGGGGGACCTCCACGTACTTCCCCGAGTCGTCCACCACCGTGAGGGTGCTCTCAGGGGTCACCAGGGTCTTCGATCCGGCCCGGTAACCCAGGTAGCCCGCGGCGAGGAGGACCGCCACGAGCACGGCCGGAAGAACCGCCGCCTTTCCCGCCATCCCCCATCCTCCCCCCCTCCTTTTTTATTTCTTTCTCGTTTCATATGAAACAAAAGGGAAAAGCCCCCCTTTCCGGCGATCACCCAACTCCCGCGGGTTTTTTTAGCCTGGGAGTCGAGGTAGGATGGCCCCGGTAGCTCAGCCGGTCAGAGCGCGCGCTTGGTATGCCCGCACGAAGAGCGCGAGGTCGCGGGTTCAATTCCCGCCCGGGGCTCTTTGACAGGGTTTCCCGAGGGACTCCCTCCGGTGAAGCGATGGGCAGGTGATCCGGGGGGCAGCTCGGGGACCCCTGGTTCGGCCCCCACGGGGGTCCTGGACCGGTGGCTTAAGCCCAGGGCTGAATCCTCCAGTTGGCTGGAAAAAAATAAAAAAAAGAAGGGTAACCGGGCTCCTTACCTGCTCTTGGCCAGCTGGTAGATGGCCTTGAGGGCTATGATCACCACTCCGGCGCCCAGCAGAACCGTGATGTTCGCCGCCAGCCTGGTCCACTCGTCGGCCAGGTGCACCCCGGTCGCTTCGATCAGCTGCCACATCCCCAGGGCGGAGACGATGAAGGCTATCGAGCTTATCATGAACATGTTGACCTCCTCGGCGGTGATGTTGAGGAGGGCCACGATGATCCCCAGCACCGCCAGCACCCCGTACAGCTTTCCGGACGGGTCTATGGCTACCGCTGCCACCAACGCTATCAGCAGTCCGATGTAGAAGGCCGCCGGTCCTATCAGTTCCTTTCCGACCTTCATTTTTATCCCGTTTTCTTCCTCTTCTGCCTCCTTTTTAATCTATCGGAAGCGCTGGGTTCAACCTTTAAGGAGGGCTGGAGAGGAGTTTTCGGTGGGAGGGTGGAGAAGGCCCTGAAGGCCCTGCTGCTCCAGAGTCTTTCGGTCCTGCTCCTCTGCGCCCTGGCCGACTTCGGGTCCGGCTCGGTGCTGGAGGGGATGAAGGAGAGGTTCCGCGCCCTGCCCGGTCTCCTCACGGTGGTGCCCCCCCTGGTGGACCTGAGGGGCAACATAGGATGCGCCCTGGGCTCGAGGCTGGGCACCGCCCTCCACCTGGGAACCCTGAAGCCCCGCTTCTCCCGGAGCTGGGAGCTGGTGGGGAACGCCCTGGCCTCCCTCTTCCTGAGCGTGGTGGGCTCCGTCACGGTGGTGCTGGTCTCCCTCCTGATCAGGGGCTCCCTGGGGCTCTCCTTCCACCTCCTCTCCCTCCTCTGGATAGCCGCGGTCTCCGGGATGCTGGCGGGGGTGCTCATAACCTTCCTGACCATCCTGGTGGCCTTCCAGGCCTTCAGGAGGGGGTGGGACCCGGACACCGTGACGGGCCCCGTGATGACCACCGCCGGGGACATCATCACCATCCTCTGCATCTACCTGGCGGTCCTCTGGTGGGGGTGAGGGGATGCGCTTCTGGAGGACGGTGGCGGAGAGCTACTTCATCCTGTTGGCCTGCGCCATCATCTCCACCTTCTCCGGCCTTCTGGCGGAGTCCAACCTGGGCTTCCTCACCACCTTCTCCTTCCTCCTCTTCATGGTGCCCGTCATCAACGACATATCGGGGAACGTGGGGTCCATCCTGGGGGCTAGGCTCAGCTCGGCCCTCCACCTGGGGACCATAGCCAGGGGGCAGAGGAGGGAGCTCTACTTCAACCTGAAGGCCCTCTCCCTCTCCAGCCTGGTCATGTACGCGGCCACCTCCCTCTTCCTCCTGCTGTACCTGCTGGCGGTGGGAGGCTCGGCGAAGTACGCCCTGGTGATGCTGGTGAGCGGACTCCTCCTCACCCCCGCCGTGATCCTCTCCTCCACCCTCCTCGCCCTCTTCTCCTTCGCCAGGGGACTGGACCCGGACAACGTGACGGGCCCCGTCATCACCTCCCTCTGTGACGTGCTGGGGATGTGCAGCCTGGTCCTCTCCGCCAGGCTCATCCTCTAGCCTTATCTTCCCCTCCTCCACCTTCCGGAGATGAGGGTCTTCTACCGGGGAAGGGAGTTCCTGGTCCTCCCGGGGGTGTACGAGCCCGCCGAGGACACCTTCCTGCTGGCCGACCACCTGGAGGTGAAGGAGGGGGAGAGGGTGCTGGAGCTGGGGACGGGGTGCGGGATCCTGGCCGTGCTGGCGGCTGAGCAGGGGGGGAGGGTGGTGGCCACCGACGTGAGCGAGGCTGCCCTCCGCTGCGCCTGGCTGAACGCCTGGAGGCACGGGGTGGGGGAGAGGGTGGAGCTCAGGAGGGGGGAGCTCTTCTCCCCCGTGGGTTCCTCCACCTTCGACCTGATCCTCTTCAACCCACCCTACCTACCGGAGGAGGGGGAGGGGGACCCCCGCTGGAGCGGGGGGAGGAGCGGCAGGGGGGTGCTGGACCCCTTCCTCTCCGAGCTCCCCCTTCACCTCTCACCCGGGGGGAGGGCCCTCTTCGTCCAGTCCTCCCTCTCGGGGGTGGAGGAGAGCCTGAGGAGGCTGGGGGAGGGGGGGCTGGAGGCGAGGATCCTGGGGAGGCTCAGGTTCTTCTTCGAGGAGCTGGTGCTGGTGGAGGCCGGGTGGAACCTTTTTAGTCCTCCCTCCCAATAGCCGAGGGTGGGAGGTTGGAGTTCAAGAGCAAGGCTTCCCTGCCCTTCATGCTCTTCGGGGCCCTGGCGGGGGCGG
>QNVD01000021.1 GCA_004347925.1 Hadesarchaea archaeon | reverse complement strand
CCACCTCGGGAAGCTCGGGCAGCCCCTCCCTTCTCCTCCTCTCCACCCTCGCCCCTCCCCCCAGCTCCTCCAGCCTCCGGAGCTGCTCCTCGGCCGTCAGCCCGTTCACCTCGGAGAGGACCTCCCGGACCAGGGGGAGGATCTCCCTGAGCCTGGGGCGCAGCTCGGGCAGCTCCCCGGCGATCTTCCTCACCACCGGATCCAGCAGGGCCTTTCCACCGTGCTCCACGGCGTTCTCCAGGGCCAGCCTCACCAGCCTGCTCCGAAGCTCCTCCAAGGCTCTCCCTTACATCCTGCGCTCGATTACGAAGTCCGTGAGCTCCTCTAAAAAGCTGAGAGCCTCGGATCTCCTGAAACCGCGGAGACACCTCCTCGCCCTCCCGGAGAACTCCAGCGCCCTCCCCCTCGTCCTCTCCAGGATTCCCCTCTCCCTCAGGAGGGCGATCACCCCCTCCACCTCCTCCTGGGGGGCGCTGGGGTTGCCCAGGGTCCTCAGTAGCCTCCTCCTCTCCTTCCCCCTCAGCGTCCGCAGGGCCAGGGAGACCACCAGCGTGTGCTTTCCCTCCGTCAGGTCGGAGCCCACGGGCTTGCCCAGCTCCTCCTTCTCCCCCACCAGCCCAAGGATGTCATCCTGGATCTGGAAGGCTATCCCCAGGTTCTTCCCGTACTCCCCCAGCCTCCTCACCTGGGAGGGGGTTCCGCCCCCCAGCAGGGCCCCGGAGGTGGCGGAGGCCCACATGAGGGCCCCGGTCTTGAGGGAGACCATCTGGAAGTACTCCTCCTCCCTGAGGCTGAGGCGGCGGGAGAAGAGGAGGTCCAGGGCCTGACCCCTGCTGAGCTCGAAGCTGGCCCTGCTCATCACCCTGAAGAGCTCCGCGGTCCTCTCCTTCTCCAGACCTATCCTGGAGGCGTTCAGGGAGAGGGCCTCGAAGACCTTGGCGAAGAGGGCGTCCCCGGCCAGGATGGCCATGGGCTCCCCCCAGATCCTGTGGACGGTCTTCACCCCCCTCCGGAAGGAGGAGTGGTCCATGATGTCGTCGTGGATGAGGGAGAAGGTGTGGAGGAGCTCGACGGCGGCGGCGGTCTCCAGGGCCCTCTCGGCCTCCCCCCCCACCACCTCGCAGCAGGCCAGGGTGAGGCAGGGGCGGAGCCTCTTCCCCCCGGCCTTTATCAGGTGGCGGGAGGCCTCGGCCAGCTCCCTGGGCTCCAGCCCGGGGGGGAGGAGCCGGAGCAGGGTCCTCTCCACCGCGGGGTTCCTCCTGCTGATGTACTCCAGCACGCTCATCCTCCCAGCCTCAGGGGATGCCCGTTTTCCAGGAGGTGGAGGTTCTCCCTCCCGTATCCCAGCTCCCTCCCCAGCTCCATCATGGCCTCCAGCTTCTCGGGGGTGCCGTGGCAGGGGAGGAGGTGCCTGGGGGAGAGGGCCCTCAGGAACTCGGCCGTGTCCACCCGGGCGGCGTGGCCGGAGACGTGCACGTCCCGGTGTATCCTGGCCCCCTGGACCAGGAGCTTGGTCTCCAGCAGGCTCCTGTGGTTCTGGTTGATGGGGTTGGGGATGACGCTGGCCGAGAAGATCACCTGGTCGTCGTCCTCTATCCGGAAGGGCAGCTTCCGGTCCGCTATCTTGCTGAGCACGGAGGTGGGCTCCCCCTGGTGTCCCGTGCATATCAGCACGTAGTCCCCCCTGGACCCGTTGGCCTTCTTGAGGAACTTCTTGATGGTCCCGGGGGTCCCGTACACCGGGAGGTCGGGGGGGAAGGAGATCAGGTTCAGCTCCGCGGCGGCCGAGAAGTAGTTCTTCATGGACCTGCCCACCAGCACGGGAATCCTGCCCAGCTCCTCGGAGATCTCCACGATGGACTTTATCCTGACCAGGTGGGAGGAGAAGGTGGTGACGAGGAGGGCCTTCCCCTTCCTCTCCACCCTCCTCATGGTCTCCTCCAGCATCTCCCTGGCCCTCCCCTCGCTCCTGGTGGGACCAGGCTCGTCCACCCTCACCGTCCCCACCAGGGCGGCCTCCAGGTCCTCCCCCACCTTCCTCCTCAGCTCCCCCAGGTCGGTGGGGGGACCCAGCAGGGGGTTTTCGTCCAGCTTGAAGTCGGTGGCGAAGAGGAGGGAGTGCTCCCCTTGCCTCAGGAGCAGGAAGACGGTCTGGGGGATGCTGTGGTTGGCGGGGAGGAACTCCACCTCCAGGTCCCCCACCTCCACCCTCTCCCCGGGCCTCACGCGCACCATCTCCACCCTCCTCTCGTCCTCCTCCAGCACGAGGCGCCTCACCAGCTCCAGGGTGAAGGGGGTTCCGTAGAGGGGGGCCCGGTAGGGGCGGATCAGCTTCCCCACCGCCCCTATGTGGTCCAGGTGGCCGTGGGTGAGGAAGACCGCCTTCACCTTCTCCTTCCTGAGGGGGGAGTCGTCGGGGATGGCGTTGATCTTCACCAGCTCCTGCAGGCTCATGTTCGCCAGGTTGGCGTCCTCGAAGGCCTGGATGGCGTCCAGCCTCACCCCCATGTCCACCACCACGTAGCCGTCTCCGAAGCTGACGGCCGTCATGTTCCTTCCCACTTCCCCCAGCCCCCCCAGCGGCAGCACCTCAAGCATCCCTTCCCCTCCTTCCCGGCTCCACCCCCCTGGAGAGGAGCCACTCCCTGGTCCTCCCGGTGACCACCACGGGCACCCTCTTCAGCTCCTCCACCCTCCTGCACCCCGTCAGGAACATGGCCACCCTGAGCTCCTCCAGAAACTCCCCCACCCACCTCTCCGCCTCCCCCCTCCCCCTGGCGGCGGCCCTCAGCAGGGGGAGGGCCACCCCCACCAGGTCGGCCCCCAGCGCCAGGGCCTTGGCGGCCTCCAGGCCCGAGCGTATGCCCCCGCTGGCTATCACGGGGACCCTCACCGCCCCGGCCACCTCAGCCGTGCAGACGGCCGTGGGTATGCCCCAGTCCCAGAAGGTCCTGCCCAGCCGGGCCGCGGCGGGGTTCCTCAGGGCCTCCACCCCCGCCCAGGAGGTTCCCCCCGCCCCGCTCACGTCTATGGCCGCCACCCCCGCTCTGACCAGCTCCCTGGCCACCCCGGCGCTGATGCCCGCCCCGGTCTCCTTGGCTATCACGGGCACCCCCACCCCGGCGCATATCTTCCTGAGCTTGGAGAGGGCGCCCCTGTAGTCGGGCTTCCCCTCCTTCTGGATCACCTCCTGGAGGGGGTTCAGGTGGATGGAGAGGGCATCCGCGTCTATCATCTCCACCGCCCTCCTGGCCTCCTCCACCTCCCTCCCGGAGAACTGGGAGATCCCCAGGTTGGCCACCAGGAAGACGTGGGGGGCCACGTCCCTGACCCTGTAGGTTTCGGCCAGGGACTCCTCCTCCAGGGCGGCCCTCTGGCTTCCCACCCCGAACGCCAGCCCCCTCTCCTCCGCTATGGAGGCCAGCAGCCGGTTGAGCCTTCCCCCCTCCCGGTGGCCCCCCGTCATGGGGAGGATCATGAGGGGTGCCTTCAGCTCCCTGCCCAGGAAGGTGGTGGTTAGGTCCACCTCCTCCGGGGAGAGCTCCGGGAGGGCCCGGTGGACCAGGAAGACGTCCTCGAAGCCCGTGGTGTTCCAGACCATCTCCACCTCCCTCCTGAGGCAGATCTCCAGGTGGGACCTCTTGCGCTCGCTGATGGATCCCGTCCCCTCACCCCCTTATCAGGGTGCCTAGGCTGCGGTCCCCCCGCACGGCACGCCCCAGGACTCCCCTCTTGGAGGCGTTCACGATCTGGGCCTCTATCCCCCTCTTCGCCAGCTCGAGCAGCTCCCTCACCTTTCCCTCCATCCCCTCCGTGACGTCCCAGCCCGGGGAGGAGAAGGAGGGCCTCCTCCTCTTCCACTCCTCCGGGGTGATCACCCTGAGGAGCTCCGCCCGCGGATCCCTCTTGGGGTCCCCGGTGAAGACCCCGTCCACGTCCACCCCCAGCACCACGCGGGGGGCCCCCAGCTGGAGGGCCAGGTGGACCGCCAGCCTGTCCCCGGAGAGGATGTTCACCCCCTGCTTGAGGTCCACCACCGCG
>QNVD01000209.1 GCA_004347925.1 Hadesarchaea archaeon | reverse complement strand
CCCAGCCCCGCCCCCCCCATCCTGGCCCTCCCTTCCACCAGCGGGCGCAGGTACCTCTCCTTCTGCTCCTCGCTCCCGTGCCTCACCAGGAGATCGCTTCCCAGGGTGGCGGAGGAGAGGGCCTCCCCCAGCCTGGGGTTCACCCTGCAGAACTCCTCCTGGATGAGAACGCTTGCCAGCACGCTCACCCCCGCCCCCCCGTACTCTTGGGGGATGCGGGGCCCCACCAGCCTGGCCCCGCAGGTCTCCCTCCAGAGGGTGAAGGGGAACTCCTCCTCCCCCAGCCCGGCCTTGAGGTCGGGAAAGCGGGAGACGGCGAAGTGCCTGGCGAGGCCCCTCACCATCTCCTCCTCTTCCCTCAGCTCGAAGTCCGTCTCACCACCTCCAGCTCTCCGCCAGGTGCTCGGCGATCCGCGTGGCGAAGGCCATGATGGAGATCTGGGGGTTCACCTTCACGCACTCCGGGAAGATGCTGGCGTCGGAGAGGTACAGGTTCTCCAGGTCGTGGCATTTTCCCCAGGAGTCCACCACCCCGCTCTCTGGGGTGGGGCTCATCCTGCAGGTCCCCTGGGGATGGTAGGCGGACCAGATGAAGTCGGTGGCCCTCAGCCTCATCCCCAGCAGCTCCTCCAGGTCCCTCTCCCCCCTCACCCAGGGCTTCCTGGCCAGGCCCGTGCACACCCTCTCCGCCCCTCCCTCCAGCAGGATCCTGCAGGCCTCCACCGTTCCCTCCTGGGCGGCCCTCGTGTCCCTCCTCCCCAGCCGGTAGAGCACCAGCGCCTCCATCCCCGCCCTGGGCAGCCCGTACGGGAGGGGGAGGAGGGGGAGGACCCTCCCGAAGGAGTCGGAGTCGTTCACCATCACCCCCACCGATCCCACCTTCCTCCACTCCTCCATCACCTCCATCAGCTCCCTTCCCAGGAAGGGGGTGGAGAGGACCCCTATGCCGGGGGGCACGGTGGTGGACTCCAGCACGAAGCCCCTCTCCCAGAACTCTATCCCGTAGGACTGGGAGACGGTCCTCCAGCCGTAGAGGGAGTCGGGGAAGAAGCCGGAGACGAAGACGCAGGGGTGGATCCTGAGGTTCTGCCCCACCATCCCGCTGGAGTTGGCTATCCTGTTGGCCAGCAGCAGGACGGGGGTGTAGAGGGCCCCGGCGGCCAGCACGAAGACCCTGGCCCTGACCACGAACCTCCCCACCCTCTCCCCCCTCCTGTTGTAGATCACCC
>QNVD01000208.1 GCA_004347925.1 Hadesarchaea archaeon | reverse complement strand
TGTGGGCGGAGGGGAGGAGGAAAGAAGTGGCGGGGGCCCTCTCCCTCCTCCTCAGGTTCTCCCTGGCGGCGGTCCTCCCCTTAGCCCTAGTCCTCTTGGCCTTCCCAGAGGTGGCAGTTAGGCTGGTCTTCGGGCAAGGATACTTAGGAGGAGTGAATGCCTTAAGAATACTCTCCTGCAATGCCGTGGCCTACTGCTTTTTCACCATTCTGGGGACGGCCGTGGCAGGGGTAGGGAAACCCTTCCTGACCACCAAGGCGGTGGGGTTCATGGCAGTTTTCAACTTCCTCTCCAACTTCCTGCTCATCCCCCCCTTCGGGGCGGCGGGGGCGGCCCTCACCACCCTCCTCTCCACCGTGCTGGGGGTGCTCTTGCTCCTGCGCTACTCCCGGGGCGCCCTTGGCCTCTCTCTCAGCCCCGGCCCCCTCCTGAAGATGGTGGCAGGCGGAATCCTTACCCTTTTCTTCATCTCCTGGCTGAAGTGGATTCTGAGGCTTCCCCCCTGGCCCGAGGCCTTCGTCGTCCTGGTGCCTAGCCTCCTCCTCTACGGGCTCTGGTTACTGGCTACCTCCTGCTTGACCAGGGAGGAGCTGGAGTTCCTTTCTAGGGTGGTTCCCCTGCCCATGCGGAGGACTAAGGGGTAGAGATCGATTTGGCTGAGTATGCTAAGCCGGGTGCCGAAAAATCCTCGAACCGGCTAGGGTTTTTATCGTAACCCCTCAAACTTGGGTGAATGGCTCTGATAGAACTCCTTCCCAGGATGAGGGGGAAGAGGGTGATGGTGGTGGGAGACATCATCTTAGATTTTTATATCGTGGGGCAGGCCGTGGGGATCTCCCCCGAGGCCCCGGTTCCCAGGGTGGAGGTCCAGTCCGAGTCCCACCTGCTGGGAGGGGTCGCCAACCTCCTCCGCAACCTGCGGGATCTGGGAGGGGAGGGGGTCCCCATCTCCGTGGTGGGGAAGGACGCCGAGGGGGAGAGGGTCCTGAGGGAGCTGGAAGGGATGGGAGCGGAGACCTCGGGGATCCTGGTGGGGGAGGGCTTCTCCACCCCCACCGTCCAGAGGATCATGAGCCCCAACGGCCACCAGTTCCTCCGCCTGGATCGACCAAGGCAAAGGCTCAACGGGGAAATGGTGCGGAGGCTGGTGGAGGAGGCCGAGGGGAGGATGGAGGAGTGCGGGCCGGTAATCCTGGCGGACTACGGGAAGGGGGTGATGACCCCGGAGCTGGCCAGGGAGG
>QNVD01000207.1 GCA_004347925.1 Hadesarchaea archaeon | reverse complement strand
CCGCCACCCCCGCGCCCGGGTGCTCCCTGAGGAGGAGGTCCGTGCTCTCGTAGGTGTCCTTTCCCCAGAGGTGGGAGGCGTCCAGGAGCTCGGCCCTCCCGTCCTCCACGCTGAGATAAACCGGATGGCTCGCCCTCCCCACCACCACCACGTGATCGTATCCGGCCCTCTTCAGCTGCACCCCGAGCTTCCCCCCGCAGACGGCCCCGTCCACGAAGTGCTTTCCTCCCCTGGAGAAGAGGGGCGACTTGGTGGTGGCCACCAGCTTGGTGGCCCCCGGCACCTCCGTCCCCACCAGCGGCCCCGCCCCCAGCACCAGCGGGTTCGCGGGGGAGAGGGGATCGGATAGGGGGAGGGCCTCCCTCCGGTACAGCTTCAGGTTTATGCCAAGTCCCCCAAGGAACTTCTCCGCGAGCTCGGGTGGGAGTCTTTCCCTTCTGATCTCCCCCCTCCCCAGATCCACCCTCAGAACCCAGCCCGCGTAGCCGAAAGGGGTCACACCCCTCCTCCTCCCCTCCCGATAAAAACCCTCCCGCCTCAAAAGAGTTATAAGCCCTCCTCTCGAAGAAAAGGGCGTGGGAGAGGACCTCAGAAAAATTGTGGAGGAGGCCTTCCAGCTCTCCCTGGATCAGTTGAAGGACAACCTCCTCCCCCTCCTGAACGGGATAAAGGAATTCGGGGTCGCCAGGCTCATGGAGCTGGTTCCCGATCTGGTTCCCAGGCTGGTGGGCAGGCTCAGGGAGATCGACGTCACCAGGTTCACCAGGGAGAACCCCGAGATCTCGGCCAAGTTCATGGACATCCTCTGGGAGGGGATAAGCTTGCTGGTGGAGAAGAACCCTGACGTGAAGGAGGCGCTGCAGAGGGCCGGTGAGGTCTCCGTGAACCTGGAGGCCCTCGACAGCCCCATGAAGGGTCACTTCAGGATAAGCGGTGGGAAGCTCTCCGGAGGCTCGGGGCTGCTGGATAAGGCCGACCTGAGCATCAAGGGCTACACCCAGGCCATGATCGAGGTGCTCCTGGGAGACCGGGATCCCACGGAGGCCTTCTTCAAGCAGCTCATAAAAACCGACGGGAACATCCCCCTGGCCATGAGGGTATCCTCGGCCATGATGGAGGTCTCCCAGCTCCTGAGGGCCTGAGTTCAGTCCACCTTCTTGCCCATCTTCTTGTCCGCCAGCCTGCTGTAGTACTCCACGTTTCTCCCGGAGCCGTCGTAGCCCTCCTCCACCATGATCTCCAGCTTCTCCCTGGTCAGGTCGAA
>QNVD01000206.1 GCA_004347925.1 Hadesarchaea archaeon | reverse complement strand
ACCCTGATCCTCCCCCCCCGGCCGGCCCTTATTCCCTCCCTCTCCAGGAGCTGCGTTAGGTGGAGCACCTCGAAGTCGGGCTCCACCCCGAGCCCCGGGTAGTCCCCCCTCCAGGCCCTGTAGCAGCCGGGACAGCTCACCACCACCGTCCTCGCCCCCCTCTTCCTGACCTCCTCCAGGTTGTGCCTGGCCATCTCCTCCACCCCGGTCCCGTCCACCTCTCCCTGCCCCGTCCTTAGGAGGAAGGAACCGCAGCACCACTCGTCCCCGCAGAGGGTGAAGTCTACGCCCATCCTCCTGAGGAGCTCCACCGTCCTCCTGGCGAGCTCCTTCTCCCTGTAGGAGGAGGTGCAGCCCACGAAGTAGACCACCGGGGCCCTCTCCGGAAGGCTCAGGCCAGCCGGGAGCCAGGAGAACCTGTCGCGGTGGGGCTCCAGGTAGGGGTTGTGCTCCCTGGCCACGTGGGAACCCCTCTCCCGGTACTTCTGGGGGAGGAACCCCTCCTCCCTGAGCCTCCCCCTGGCGGCCTCTATCACCCTGGAGGGCCCCGCCCCCACGGGACAGACGGAGTCGCAGTTCCCGCATAGGGTGCAGGAGAACATCCTCTCGGAGAGGGAGGGGGAGGGCCTGAGGTCCCCCCTGAGGAGGTGGGCGCACAGGGCCACCCTCCCCCTGGGGGTCCTGGACTCCACCCCCCAGCACTCCAGGGAGGGGCACTGGGTCCGGCAGAGGCCGCAGGCGGTGCTGGAGCTAAGGCAGGCGTTGATCTTGGTGGAGAGCTCCTCTAGCCTCATCCCTCCCTCCACCACCTCTCCATGAGGGCCACCCTCGGGATCCCCTCCAGGGCCATCTTCCCCGGGTTGAGGATGCCCTGGGGGTCCAGGAGCCTCTTGAGGGAGCGCATGAGCTCCAGGGCGGGGCCGTGCTCCTCCTCCAGGTAGGGGGCCTTCCAGAGGCCCACCCCGTGCTCGGCGGTGAGGGTCCCGCCCAGCGAGAGGGCCAGCCTGATGGCCTCCTCTTGGAAGGACCTGGCCCTCTCCACCTGCTCGGGGGACTCCGGAACGAAGGTGGAACCTATGTGCACGTTCCCGTCTCCCACGTGACCGAAGCATACCCCCATGATGCCTTTCTCCTCCATGAGAGCCTTCACCTTGCTCACGTACTCCAGCATCCGTGACAGGGGGAGACCCACGTCGACGGAGGACTGGAAGACCAGCCTGGGGGTCTCGGGGCTGGGGAGGAGCTTGGTGAGGGAGGCGCTGATCTTCTCCCTGGCCTCCCAC
>QNVD01000205.1 GCA_004347925.1 Hadesarchaea archaeon | reverse complement strand
GGGGAGGTGGAGGAAGCGGTATACCTTCTCGCTGCGGTAGGCCTCCAGCAGGTCGGGAAGGAGGGGGAGGACGTTCTCGGGGTTCATCATCCCCACCCTAACCCTGAACCTCCCCTCCACCTCCACCACCCTCCTCAGGAGGGAGGGGAGGTCCCAGCCCCTCTCCCTCCCGTAGGCGGCGTTGTCCTGGGAGGTGAGGAGGATCTCCCTGCACCCCTCCCCCACCGCCCTCCTCACCTCCTCCACCACCCCCTCCGGGGAGAAGCTCCTCAGCCTCCCCCTGGCCAGCCTGACGGAGCAGAAGGTGCAGGAGGAGAGGCAGCCCTCCGCTATCTGAACGATGGCGCTCACGGGGCTGGAGCGCAGCCTGGGGAGGCAGGTCTTCTCCGGGGCCCTCCCGTCCAGCAGGAGGATCCCCCTCTCCCCCCTTCCCACCCTCTCCACCGCCTCCGCCACGGAGAGGAGGGAGCGGCAGGAGAGGACCGCCGCCGGCTCCCTCTCCCTGACGGAGGGGAGGTCCACCAGGGGGAGGCAGCCCGCCACCACCAGGGGCTTTCCCGTGCGGGCCAGCTCCTCCATCCTCCGGAGCATCCTCTTCCTGGTCTCCCCCTTCACCACGCAGGTGTTGAGGAGGAGGATCTCGGCTTCCTCGGGCTTCCGGACCACCAGGTGTCCCTCCCTGGAGAGGAGGCCGGCCAGGATCTCCCCGTCCCCCTTGTTGGCCGTGCAGCCGTGGGTCTCCAGGTAGACCCTCATCAAGAAGAAAAAGGGGAGGGGGGATATAGCGCAGCCGGTCTCGGGTCCCCGCTCGTTGGCCCCTCCCGTCGCACGGTGAGGGGGTTGAACCAGGGTCCGAAGCCCCCTTCAGCGGCCGGGACGGCCCCGAAACCCTCCGGCGAAACGTAAAAAAAGCCCTGGAAAGAGTAGAAGGATGCTCCAGCTAACCCTGATCCAGCTGGACAACTACGGCCCTTGGACGGTCACCCCCAGGCCCCACCCGGAGGCGGAGCTGCAGATCCTTCAGGCGGAGCTCTTCTCCTCCCTGGAGAGGGAGTTCAGGAGGAGGAAGGGGCTGGTCTTCCAGGCCAGGCAGGACAACCTGCTGGCCCTCTCCAACGGGATCTCCCTGCCCGAGCACCGCAGGATAGCGGAGAGGATCAACCGCAGGTTCCCCGTGACGGTGAGCATGGGGGTGGGGGTGGCCAGGACCCCCTACGAGGCCCAGCGCAGGGCCTCCCGCTTCCTTCAGGGGCTGGGGAGCAGCCGCTCGGGGGAGAGGAAGGGGAGGG
>QNVD01000204.1 GCA_004347925.1 Hadesarchaea archaeon | reverse complement strand
AAACTCCTCCCTGTGGCTGGGTCCCCTCTCCCCCCCGAAGCCTCCCTCCCCCACGAAGAGGAGGTTGGCCGTGTTGTCGAAGAGGGGTCGTCCCTCGGCGTCCCTGCTCCTCATCTCCACCACCGCCAGAGCATGCTTTCCCTTGTCGTAGAGGGCGGCTATCCTACCCGTGGTGTAAACCTTGCCCTCCGTGGGAAGGGGGCGGTGGAGGACCAGCTCGTGTCCCGCGTGCAGCAGCCTCGTCAGGTCTCCCTCCAGGGTTTCCAGGGCCCAGAGGAGGAGGGGGTAACAGGGGAGGACGGCGAAGGTGGGGTAGACCTTCAGCCTCCCCTCGTACACGAAGTCCAGATCCTCGTTCCCCGCCCCTATCCCCAGGGCGTAGAGGATGACGTCCCTCCAGGAGTAGGAGAACTCCACCGGACCCGTTTCCCTGCCCACCGCCTCCAGCTTCAGGGACATGGGATCAGAAGAGGCCAAGCTCCGCCAGCAGGGAGGGCAGATCCTGGGCGGGCGGCATCTTCTCCAGGAGGCCAGGGAGCACCTCCGCCAGCTCCTCGGCCGACCACCTTCCCCTCTTGGAGGATTTCTGGGGTGACCTCCAGCCGTCCAGCACCCACACGGTCCCACCCACTATCCTTATCACCCTCCCGGTGATCCCCGAGGCCCGGTCGGAGGCCAGGAAGGCCACCAGGGGGGCGACGTTCTCTGGCGCCAGGGGATCGAAGCCGAAGCGCCTCTCCATCTCCTCCGGCGTGCTCATGAGGGGAGCCAGGGAAGGTGTGGCCTCCGTGGTCAGCCTGGTGCGGGCGAGGGGAACGATGACGTTGCTGGTCACCCCGTACCTCTGCATCTCCTTGGCCACGATGAGGGTGAAGGCCACGATGCCGGCCTTGGCGGCCCCATAGTTGCTCTGGCCCGGGTTGTAGAGCAGGCCCGCGTCCGAGGCCGTGTTGATGATCCTGCCGGAGACGGGCTTACCCGCCTTGTGCTGTTCCCTCCAGTAGGCGCAGGCGTGACGGGTGCAGTTGAAGGTGCCCTTCAGGTGAACGTCCATCACCAGGTCCCAGTCCTCCTCCGTCATGTTGAAGATCATCCTGTCCCTGAGGATTCCGGCGTTGTTCACCAAGATGTCCAGCCTTCCGAAGCTCTCCACCGCCCTCTCCACGATCCTCTTCGCCCCCTCGAAGTCGGAGACGCTCTCGTAGCTGGGTACCGCCTCCCCCCCCATCCTCCTTATCTCCTCCACCACCTCATCCGCCGGCCCGTGGTGCGCCCCCTTCCCGTCGAAGC
>QNVD01000203.1 GCA_004347925.1 Hadesarchaea archaeon | reverse complement strand
GCCCGAGGATCTCCACCCCGCAGGAGGAGAGGAGCTTCTTCGCCACCGCCCCCGCCGCCACCCTCCCCACCGTCTCCCTGCCCGAGGACCTGCCCCCTCCCCTCCAGTCCACGTGGCCGTACTTCAGGAGGTAGGGGAGGTCGGCGTGCCCGGGCCTGGGCCTGGTCCTCACCTGCTCGTAGGAGGAGGGATCCGCCCCCTCGTTCCAGACCACCAGGCAGAGGGGGGCCCCGGTGGTCTTCCCCTCGAAGAGCCCCGAGAGGATCTCCACCCTGTCCCTCTCCACCCTGGGGCTGCTCACCGGGCTCTGCCCGGGCCTCCTCCTGTCCAGCTCCCTCTGTATGTCCTGCTCGGCGAGGGGGAGGCCGGCCGGAACACCCTCCAGCACCACCCCCACCGCGGGACCGTGGGACTCCCCGAAGGTCATCACCCTGAGCTTCCTCCCGAAGACGCTTCCCACTCCCTCACCCACCAAGAAGGGGAGAGCCGCCCTAAAACCCCTCTCCCCCTAGGTTCAGACGTACTCCATCCTGGCCCCCAGGCTCCTCATGTCGCGGACGAAGTGGGGGTAGGAGACCGGTATGGACTCCGCCCCCTCCACCACCGTGGTCCCCTCCGCCACCAGCCCCGCCACCGCCAGGGCCATGGCCATACGGTGGTCCCCGAAAGAGCTCACCCTGGCCCCCCTCAGCTTCCTCACCCCCCTTATCCTCAGCTCGTCGGGGAGCTCCCTCACCTCCGCCCCCATCTTCCTGAGCTCCGAGGAGAGGGCGTGCAGCCTGTCCGTCTCCTTGAGGCGGAGGTGCGGGATGTTGGTCAGGACCGTCCTGCCCTCCGCCACGGAACCCAGCACGGCCAGCACCGGCACCAGATCGGGGCAGTCCCCGCAGTCCACCTCCACCCCCTCCAGCCTCCCCGTGCCCGCCACGCTCAGGACGTGGTCCTCGAACTCCACCTCCGCCCCGAACTCCTCCAGGAGCTTCGCGATGGCCCTGTCCCCCTGCGGATCGCGGGGATCCAGGTGGCTCACCTCCACCTCCGAGCCCGTCAGGGCCCCCGCCGCCAGCACGAAGGCGGCCGAGGAGTAGTCCCCCGGAATGGACAGGGAGAGGGGGCGGAAGAGCTGCTCCCCGGGGATCCTGAACTCCGTGAGCCTGGCGTTCCTCCCCACCCTGGCCCCCACCCTGTCCAGCAGGGAGAGGGTTACCTCCACGTAGGGGCGGGACCTCAGTTCCCCGGAGACGCTGAGCTTGACCTCCTCCCTGGCGTAGGGGCAGGCGATGAGGAGGGCGGAGATGAACTGGGAG
>QNVD01000202.1 GCA_004347925.1 Hadesarchaea archaeon | reverse complement strand
GCCTGAGGGGGAAGGTGGTGGAGGTGGAGGAGGGGAAGCACACCGTGGAGGAGGCGGTGGTGAGGCTGGAGGGGCCGGAGGGGAAAACGGAGGTGAAGCTCATGCAGACCTGGCCCGTGAGGAGGCCCAGGCCCTACAGGCAGAAGCTGGACCCCTCCGAGCTCCTCTTCCTGGGCCAGCGCATCGCCGACACCTTCTTCCCGGTGGCCAAGGGGGGAACGGCCGCCATCCCCGGGGGCTTCGGGACGGGGAAGACCGTCTTCCTCCACCAGGTGGCCAAGTGGGCGGACGCCAGGATAGTGGTGTACGTGGGGTGCGGGGAGAGGGGGAACGAGATGTGCGACGTGCTGGTGCACTTCCCGGAGCTGAAGGACCCCAGGACCGGGAGGCCGCTGATGGAGAGGACCGTCCTGATCGCCAACACCTCCAACATGCCCGTGGCCGCCAGGGAGGCCAGCGTCTACACCGGCATCACCCTGGGGGAGTACTTCAGGGACATGGGTTACGACGTGGCCCTGATGGCCGACTCCACCTCCAGGTGGGCGGAGGCCATGAGGGAGATCTCCGGGAGGCTGGAGGAGATGCCCGGGGAGGAGGGCTTCCCCGCCTACCTGGCCTCCAGGCTGGCCGAGTTCTACGAGAGGGCGGGGAGGGTCAGGACGCTGGGGAGGGAGGAGAGGTACGGCTCCCTGACCGTCCTGGGGGCGGTTTCTCCCCCCGGGGGAGACCTCTCCGAGCCCGTCTCCGTCAACACCCTCAGGATCGTCAAGGTCTTCTGGGCCCTGGACACCTCCCTGGCCTACCGCCGCCACTTCCCCGCCATCCACTGGCTCACCAGCTACTCCCTCTACGTGGAAAGCGTGGGGGACTGGTGGGCTAAGAGGGGAGGGGGGGACTGGAAGGAGCTGAGGGCGGAGGCCATGGCCCTGCTCCAACGGGAGGCGGAGCTGGAGGAGATCGTGAAGCTGATAGGGGCGGACGCCCTGCCCGAGCCCGAGAGGGCAGTGCTGGAGGCGGCCAGGATGGTGAGGGAGAACTTCCTTCAGCAGTTCGCCTTCGATGAGGTCGACACCTACTGCCCGCCCGAGAAGCAGGTGGGCATGCTGAGGCTCCTCCTCAAGTTCTACAGGAAGGCGGTGGAGGCGGCCAGGGGCGGGATCTCGGTGACGGAGATCAGGAAGCTCCCGGTGAGGGAGGAGCTGGCCAGGATGAAGAAGCTTCCCCCGGAGGAGTTCGGGAAGGCGGTGAAGGAGCTGGAGAGGAAGATCGAGGAGCAGTTCGGGGGGCTGGGGAGGGCCAAGGGATGAGGAGGGGGCTGGAGTACCTTTCGGTCAGGGAGGTTTCGG
>QNVD01000201.1 GCA_004347925.1 Hadesarchaea archaeon | reverse complement strand
GAAGGTGGCGGAGCGCTCCGGGCTGGATAGGGAGCGGCTCGACCGCTGGATGACCCCCCTGGAGGCCCTCTACGCCCTGGTCGACCACCTGAGGTGCCTGGCCTTCATGCTGGCGGACGGCATCACCCCCAGCAACGTCCGGGAGGGCTACCTGGCCAGGCTGGTGATAAGAAGGGCCCTCAGGCTACGGAGGGAGGCAGGGCTGGAGCTGCCCCTACCCGAGCTCATGAGCCTGGAGCTGGAGTTCCTCTCCCACCCGGAGCTCGAGGAAAAGAGGGAATACATCCTGAGGGTCCTGGAGCTGGAGGAGAGGAGGTACGCCGAGGCCCTGGAGAGGGGGAGGAGGCTGGTGGAGAGGACCCTCTCCTCCCTCCCTCCGGGGAGCAGCCTTCCGCTGGAGAAGCTCTTCGAGTTCTACGACAGCCACGGCCTTCCCCCGGAGCTCGTGAGGGAGGTGGGAAGGGAGAAGGGGGTGGAGGTGGAGGTTCCCGAGGACTTCTACATCCGGGTGGCCGAGAGGCACTCCTCCCCGGCGAGGGAGGAGGCGGGGGGAGGGGGGGAGGAGAGGCTCCCCCGCACCAGGCTCCTCTTCTACGAGGATCCCTACCGGAGGGAGATGGAGGCCAGGGTGGTCTTCAGCCGGGAGAAGGAGGTGGTGCTGGACCGAACCGTCTTCTACCCCGAGGGAGGGGGCCAGGAGGGGGACTCGGGCATCCTGGAGGGAGATGGGAAGAGGGCGGAGGTGGTCAGGGTGGAGAAGAGGGGCGAGGCCGTGGTTCACCACCTGAGCTCCAACCCCTTCAAGGTGGGGGACCGGGTGAGGGGGAGGATAGACTGGGAGAGGAGGAGCTCCCTCATGCGCCACCACTCCGCCACCCACGTGCTGCTGGAGGCCGCCAAGAGGGTGCTGGGGGACCACGTCTGGCAGCACGGGGCCCAGAAGCGACCCGAGTGGTCCAGGCTGGACATAACCCACTTCAAGAGGCTGGAGCCCGAGGAGGTGGCGGAGATAGAGAGGAGGGCCAACGAGGTGATCCTCAGCAACCTCCCCATCCGCACCCGCTTCATGGACAGGAACGAGGCGGAGAGGAGGTACGGCTTCGTGCTCTACCAGGGAGGGGTGGTGCCTGGGAAGAGGCTCAGGGTGGTGGAGGTGGAGGGCTGGAACACCCAGGCCTGCGCCGGGACCCACTGCAGGAGCACGGGGGAGATAGGGATGCTGAAGATCCTCCGCACGGAGCGCATCCAGGACGGGGTGGAGAGGCTGGAGTTCGTGGCGGGAAAGGCGGCGGTGGAGGAGGCCCGGAGGAGGGAGGAGGAGAGGGAGCGGCTGGCCTCCCTGCTGGG
>QNVD01000200.1 GCA_004347925.1 Hadesarchaea archaeon | reverse complement strand
TCCCCCCCGGCCAGGGCCTCCGCGTGCAGGTAGGAGATCTCCTTCACCTTCAGCGCCCCCTCCAGGGCCAGGGGGTAGCCCAGCCCCCTCCCCACCAGGTAGAGGTGCTCCTCCCTCAGCAGACCCCTGGCCAGCTCCCTGCTCCTGGAGGAGGTGGAGCGGAGGGTCCTCTCCATCAGCCCGGGGGAGCGGAGGAGGGAGGAGAGGAGCTCCTTCCCCTCCGATCTCCCGAGCCTCCCGCTCTCCCTGCCCAGCGTGAGGGAGAGGAGGAGGAGGTAGGCCACCTGGGAGGTGAAGGTCTTGGTGGCCACCACGCTCACCTCCGGCCCCGCCCTGGTGTAGCACACCAGCTGGCTCTCCCTGGTCACGGAGCTCCCCACCACGTTGGTGAGGCAGGCCACCCTTCCCCCGAAGGCCCTGGCCGTCCTCACCGCCCTCAGCACGTCCGCGGTCTCCCCAGACTGGGTGATGGCCAGCAGGGCCGTCCTCCCGTCCCCCCCGCAGCTCTCGGAGAACTCCGAGGCCACCACCGCCTCCGCCGGGAGGTTGGCCAGCTTGGCCAGCAGGTACTTCCCCACCACGGCCGCGTGGTAGGAGGTCCCGCACCCCACGAAGTAGAGGCGCTCCGCCCCCAGCAGGAAGCGGGAGAGCCTCTCCACCTCCTTCCCGGCCCCCCTCAGGGTCTCCTCCACCGCCTTCGGCTGCTCCAGGATCTCCTTCAGGGTGAAGTGCGGGTGTCCCCCCTTCTCAGCCATCTCCGCCGTCCACCTCACGAGCGTGGGCCTCCTCCTGATCTCCCTCCCCGAGGGAAGGTGCCTGAGGGAGAGGGAGGAGGGGGTGAGCACGGCCATCTCCTCCTCGTGCAGGGGTATCACCCTCCTGGTGAAGGGGAGGAGGGCGGGGATGTCCGAGGCCAGGAAGCCCTCCCCCTTTCCCCTCCCCACCAGCAGGGGGGAGCTCCTGCGCACCCCCACGAGCTTCTCCGGCTCCCTCTCGTAGAGCACGGCTATGGCCAGGCTGCCCCTGAGCTCCCCCACCGCCCTCTCCACGCTCCTCTCCAGCCCCTCCCCCCTCCTCAGGAAGTGGGAGATGAGGTGGGGGATCACCTCCGTGTCCGTCTCGGAGACGAACCTGTGCCCCTTCCTCTCCAGCACCCTCCTGAGCTCCAGGTAGTTCTCTATGATGCCGTTGTGGACCACGGCCACCTCGCCGGAGTCGTCCAGGTGGGGGTGGGCGTTCCTCCTGCAGGGGCTTCCGTGCGTGGCCCACCTCACGTGCCCTATTCCCACCCTTCCCGGGAGCGAGGAGAGCTTCAGCTTCTTCTCTATCTCCTCCAGCTTCCCCGCCTCCTT
>QNVD01000020.1 GCA_004347925.1 Hadesarchaea archaeon | reverse complement strand
CCCTGTCCATCCTCGCCCACTTCTCCACCCTGAGGCCCAGCTCCCTCTCCAGCAGCCCCCTCAGCCCCTCCCGGAAGGCCCTCTCGCTCATCAGGCCCCACCTGGCCCCCAGGGCGGAGAGCTGCCGGTGCACGAGCTGGAACCCCTCCATCATGTCCTGCCTGAGCTTGGTCATCTCGGTGCCGAGCCGGGAGAGCTCCTCCTCGTGTCTGTCCAGCCTCCGCAGGATCTCCTCCCACCCCAGGAGACCAGCTATGGCGTAGCGGAACTCCTGGTCCTCCCTGAAGAGGGTCAGGATCTTGTCCTTCAGCTGCTCGAACTCCATCATCTCCACTGGGGGGAGGGTTCCTTATATAGGGACAGCAGGAAGTTCCTGAGCGGTCGATCAGGAAACTACCAGAAAATTTGGAGCTGATCAAACCTGGGAGCAGGTTTCCGCTCGGGCGGAGGCGGCTGTTCGATCGGAATCCTGTGTGATGATGAAATGGAGAATGCACCACCCTCTGGTTCCGGGGAGGTTGAGAGCACCATCGAGGTGGCCTGCCCTGGAAGGTGTACTTCACGGACCCGTTTCTCTGCCGGACCTTTTCTCGAGTCCTGAACGTGAAAATCGATCAGGCCCAGCTCGTTGAGGGAATGATCGGGGAGCACCTGAGGAGGAGCTTGGTTCACTTCCACGCGGGAAAGCGGGGGCTGGATTTCGCCGTAGGGGAGGCGGGTGTTGAGCTCGAGTGGCAGGAGCACGCTTCACCCGGAGATTTCCCGAGAAGATCTGCTCACCAAGCACGACCCCGGCCACGATGAAGGGCGCAACCTGGCGATGGTGCCAGCCCCGCTCCTCCTGCTGGCGCTGCGCACCGGCGGAGCAGGGGCCTGGGCCGCCGTTCCCGGAGGGTTTGAAACCGGAGTAGCTATACTTCCTGCTTCAGGAGTTCGAGCGTCCCGTTCAGGGGGTGGATCACGGCCATCACCTCCCCCCTCTCGAACACCCTGACCATCCCGTCCTCCCCCGAGACCGTCACCCCCACCGCCCTGGTCAGGGAGGTGATGCCCGCCACCGCCCTGTGCCTGGTCCCCAGCCCCTGGGGAAGCCTCACCTCCCCCTCCGCCACCAGGTACCTCATGGCCGCCAGCACCCTCCCGTCTTCTCCCACCACGAAGGCCCCGTCGAAGGCCTTGGCGTACCTCTTCACCAGATCCCAGTAGTGCCTGTTGGTGATGCGGATGTCGTGGCCCTCGAAGGGGTTAGGCATGAGCTGCCTGGACCTCTCCAGCACCCTCTCCTCGTCTCCCACCACGAAGGCCGCCCCTATGGGGGTTCCGCCCGCCGGGTGGGCCAGCTCCCTGCACAGGTCCACGGTGGCCTTCAGGACGGGCTCGCTCTCCAGCCTGGCCAGGAGGGGCTCGCCCCCCCTCACCCTGTAGAGGAAGAGGGAGTCCAGGAAGCCGTTCTCCCCCTCCACCAGGCATACCAGCAGGTCCCCCTCCGATACCAGCCCCCTGGTGAGGGCCAGGGAAACGGCATGCAGGATCCTTTCCTCCCTCCTCCTGGGGAGGAAGGATAGATGGAGGGCGGAGGGCTGCGGGTGGTTTTCGCCCACCGTCACCAGAATGGGCTGCAGGTCCCCGTCAAGGGGCAGGTCCTGGGAGGTGATCACCAGAAGGCTCCTGGCGTCCACTTTGGGGAGGAGCAGCCTCGCGCTCTCCAGCAGGCCTGCGGTGGGGTTCATCCTTTCTTCTCCCTTCTGTCCCCCCCACCGTCGCAGCCAATTTTTTCTCTGTAGGGGGTTTCTTATTAGGCTTTCGATGGGGGTAAGAACAGTTTCAGCCTGACTAGAACGGTTAATTATATCCGGGAAGCGGGTCTTGGAAGGGAGAATGCTCTACCGGGTTATGGCGGAGGCCCTGCAGAAGCTGGAGCAGACCCCGGGTTACCTGGAGAAGAACGCCCTCATCGTGGAGCTCCTGAAGCAGACCCCGGTGGAGGAGATGGAGCGCGTGGTCTACCTCCTGCTGGGGAGGCCCTGGCCCGCCTACGTCTCCAAGGAGACGGGGGTGGGCCCCCAGCAGCTCAAGAAGGCCCTCTCCCTGGCCTCGGGCCACTCCCTGGCCGAGATAGAGAGGAGGATGGCCAAGGTGGGGGACCTGGGGGAGGTGGCGGCCGAGCTCATGAGGGGGAGGAAGCAGGTGACCCTCTTCTCCCAGCCCCTGACGGTGGAGAGGGTCTTCGAGAAGATCAGGTCCCTTCCCGACCTCACGGGGGAGGGCTCCATGGACAGGAAGATAGGGGTGGTGGCGGAGCTGCTGAGCGACGCCACCCCGCTGGAGGCCAAGTTCGTGGTGAGGACGGTGCTGGGGGACCTGAGGGTGGGGATAGCGGAGGGGAGGATGAGGGATGCCATAGCGGCCACCTTCGGCCTCCCCCCCGAGCTGGTGGAGCACGCCTACATGCTGACCACGGACTACGCCGTGGTGGCCAGGGCCGCGGCCCAGGGGGAGGAGGCCCTTAGGAGGCTGGGGATAGAGGTGGGGCACCCCGTCAACCCCATGCTGGCCCAGAGGGCGGAGAGCGTGGAGGAGATCCTGGAGAGGATGGGGGGGAAGGCGGCCTTCGAGCTCAAGCTGGACGGGATAAGGATCCAGGCCCACAGGGACGGGGAGAGGATCACCCTCTTCACCCGCCGGATGGAGGACTACACCTACATGTTCCCCGACCTGGTGGATCCCCTGAGGAAGGCGCTGAGGAGCGACAGGATGGTGGTGGACGGGGAGCTGGTGGCCATCGACCCGAAGAGCGGGAAGCCCATGCCCTTCCAGGAGGTGCTCAGGAGGAGGAGGAAGTACGGGATAGAGGAGATGGCGGGGCAGATCCCCATCCAGATCCACCTCTTCGACGTGCTGGTGGTGGACGGGAAGACCGTGGTGGAGAGGCCCTACGAGGAGAGGAGGAGGATCCTGGAGAGGAAGGTCGAGCCCGTGCCCGGGAAGGTCATGGTGGTGGAGAGGAGGGTCACGGGCAAGAAGGAGGAGGTGGAGGAGTTCCTGCGCTACTCCCTCTCCCTGGGGCACGAGGGGCTGGTGGCCAAGCAGCTGGACTCCCCCTACCGGGCGGGGAGGAGGGAATTTTTGTGGCTGAAGCTGAAGCCCGAGGTGGACACGGTGGACCTGGTGGTGGTGGGGGCCCACTACGGGAAGGGGAAGAGGGCGGGGACCTTCGGGAGCTACGTGCTGGCGGCCAGGGACGAGAAGACGGGGACGTACAAGACGGTGACCAGGTGCGGGAGCGGCTACACGGACGAGGACCTGGAGGAGCTCACAAGGATGTTCGAGGGGCTGAGGGTGGAGAGGCCCCCCCAGGAGGTGGAGATAGAGATAGAGTGCGACGCCTACTTCAGGCCGGAGGTGGTCTTCGAGGTGGCCTTCGAGGAGATCCAGCTGAGCCCCCCGGAGAAGCACACGGGGGGGGTGGGGCTGAGGTTCCCCAGGTTCATCAGGGTGAGGGAGGACAGGAGGCCGGAGGAGGCCACCACCTTGGAGGAGATCCTGCAGATGTACCGGGCCCAGCAGAAGAGGAAGGGGGAGAAGGGTTCTGAAAAAACGTGAGCGAGTCGCCGCTCGGTTCGTTTACTTTCGTGGCCCGGTTCAGGGGGCGGCCCTTCCCAGGTAGGCCCCCGTCCTCCTCGCCTCCCCCAGCAGCTCCTCCTCCAAAGAGCGCAGGAACTCCTCCACCCTCTCCTCGGGAACCTGCGCCCCTCCGGCCACCGGGTGCCCCCCTCCCTCTCCCCCCACCCTCTCCGCCGCCCTCCTCAGGCAGGAGGAGAGGTCCATCCCCTTCAGGAAGAGGAGCCTGGAGCAGCGGGCGGAGACCTTCACCCTCCCCCCGTTCCTCACCATGGCCACCACCGGGCGGAAGGGATCCACCCTCCCGGAGCTCAGGGAGAGGCCGGCCAGGGTTCCGGTGAAGTTCTCCCCCACCACCCCCGTGGCGTCGAAGTACTGCAGGTAGCCCCTCTCCCCCTCCCTCACCCCCCCTGTCTCCACCAGCTCCATCCCCCTGGCCAGGCTCCTCCTGTGGTACCTCAGGAGGT
>QNVD01000002.1 GCA_004347925.1 Hadesarchaea archaeon | reverse complement strand
CCCCCGGCGGGATCCTCACCCTCACCCTCTTCCTCCTCACCACCCTCCCCGAGCCCCCGCACTCCCCGCAGGGCCTCACCACCACCCTGCCGGAGCCCCCGCACTCAGGGCAGGAGGTCCTCACGCTGGTGAAGAGGCTTCCCAGGCTGCGGGTGAACTCCCTCCAGCCCGTTCCCCCGCATGACCTGCAGGATCTCCAGCCCCCGGGGGCGGCCCCCGATCCCGAGCAGGAGGGGCACTCCTCCCCCCTCTCCACCTCCACCTCCCTCTCCCCTCCGAAGGCCACCTCCTCCAGCCCCACCTCCACCTCCGCCGCCAGGTCCCTGCCCTCCCTCCTTCCCCCCCTCCCGAAGAAGATGTCGAAGATGCGGTCCAGGTCGGCGAAGCCGAAGTCCCTGAAGAGGCCGAAGTCGAAGTCCCGGAGGAGGTCCTCGGCGCTGTACCTTCCCGTGAACCCGGCGTGCCCCCACCTGTCGTACTCCGCCCTCTTCTGGTCGTCGGACAGGACGGCGTAGGCCTCCGAGATCTCCTTGAACTTCTCCTCCGCCTCCGGCGACTTGTTCCTGTCGGGGTGGTACTTCATCGCCAGCTCCCTGTAGGCCCTCTTGATCTCCTCCTTGGTGGCGTTCCGGCTGACGCCCAGGATCTCGTAGTAATCCTTCATGCTAGGGGCTCACTTCTTCTCCTCTTCCTTACCGGAGGAGCGGTAGATCCTGGAGGTGGCCTCCCCCAGCACCCTCTTCAGGCTTTCCATCTTCTCCCTGATCTTCGCCACCTCCTTCCCCGCCAGGGCCTCCCTCAGCTCCCCCACCGCCTTCTCCACCCCCTTCCTCTCCTCCTCCGAGAGCCTCTCCCTCAGCTCCCCCAGCGTCTTCTCGGCGGTGTAGGCCAGGGAGTCCGCCTCGTTCCTCAGCTCGGCCTCCTCCCTCCTCCTCCTGTCCTGCTCCGCGAACTGCTCCGCCTCCCTGATCATCCTCTCTATCTCCTCCCTGGAGAGCTTGGTGGGGGCGGTGATCCTTATGGCCTGCTCCTTGCCCGTGGCCAGGTCCCTGGCCGTCACCTTCAGGATGCCGTTGGCGTCTATGTCGAAGGTCACCTCTATCTGGGGGACCCCCCTGGGAGCCGGGGGTATTCCCACCAGGTCGAAGCGGCCCAGGGAGACGTTGTCGGCCGCCATGGGCCTCTCCCCCTGGAGCACGTGTATGGTCACGGCCGTCTGGAAGTCGGAGGCGGTGGTGAAGATCTGGCTCCTCCTGGTGGGGATGGTGGTGTTCCTGGGGATGAGGGGGGTGAAGATCCCCCCCAGGGTCTCGATGCCCAGCGTGAGGGGGGTGACGTCCAGCAGGAGGATGTCCTTCAGCTCCCCCGCTATCACCCCCGCCTGTATGGCCGCCCCCATGGCCACGCACTCCATGGGGTCCACCCCCCTCTCCACCTTCTTCCCCATGATTTCCTCCACGAACCTCTGCACGATGGGCATGCGGGTGGGCCCCCCCACCAGGATGACCTTGTCTATCTCCTCAGGGGTTAGCTTCGCGTCCCTGAGGGCCTGCTCCACGCAGGGCCTGCACCTCTCCACGATGGGCCTCACCAGCTCCTCCAGCTTGGCCCTGGTGAGCTGCATCTGCAGGTGCCTGGGTCCCTTGGCGTCGGAGTACAGGAAGGGGAGGTTGATCTCGGTCACGGGGGTGGTGGAGAGCTCTATCTTGGCCCTCTCCGCCGCCTCCCTCAGCCTCATCATGGCCGTCTTGTCCCCCCTCAGGTCCACCCCCTCCTTCTTCCTGAACTCCTCGCAGAGGTAGTTCACCAGGGCCTCGTCCATGTCCGTCCCTCCCAGCTGGGTGTCCCCGCTGGTGCTCTTCACCTCGAAGACCCCCCCTCCGAACTCCAGGATGGTCACATCCAGGGTCCCTCCCCCCAGGTCGAAGACCAGGATCTTCTGTTCCTTCTCCGCCTTGTCCAGACCGTAGGCCAGGGAGGCCGCGGTGGGCTCGTTGATGATCCTCACCACCTCCAGGCCCGCTATGGTGCCAGCGTCCTTGGTGGCCTGCCTCTGGTTGTCGTTGAAGTAGGCGGGAACGGTGATCACGGCCTTCTTGACCTCCTGCCCCAGGAAGGCCTCCGCGTCCCTCTTGATCTTCTGGAGGAGGAAGGCGGAGAGCTGCTGGGGGGTGAACTCCCTGTCCCCCAGCCTGTACCGGTAGTCGGTTCCCATCTTCCTCTTGAAGCCCGTCACCGTCCTCTCGGGGTTCAGGGCCGCCTGCCTCCTGGCCGGCTCGCCCACCAGCAGCTGCCCGTCGGGGGTGAGGGCCACGTAGGAGGGGAACATCTTTCCGTAGGGGGTGAGGCCCTCTGCGCTGGGGATGAGCACGGGCCTGCCCCCCTGCAGGACCGCGGCGGCGGAGTTGGAGGTTCCGAGGTCTATCCCTATGATCTTCTCGGGCACCCCCACCACCTCCCCATTCCTTTTAGGAAGGGGAAGGACTTTTTACCACTTTCACCTTGGCGGCCCTCAGCACCCTCGACCTGAACCTGTAACCCCTCTGGACCTCCTCCACCACCTTTCCCTCCTCCGTCCCAGGCCCCTCCACCAGCTCCACCGCCTCGTGCAGGAAGGGATCGAACCTTCCCCCCACCGCGGGGAGGGGCTCCAGCCCCTCCTCCTCCAGCACTCTGAGGAGCTGCTTGTAGATCATTTCCACCCCCTCGGCGAAGGGGCCCGTCCCCCTCCCCACCCTCAGGGCCCTCTCGAAGTTGTCCAGGACCTCCAGGAGCCTGAGGATCAGCCTGGCCTCGGCGGCCTCCGAGGCTTCCCTCCTCTCCCTCTCCAGCCTCTTCTGGAGGTTCTCCAGCTCCGCCTGGCTCCACCTCAGCCTGGAGAGGAGATCCTCCGCTCTCCCCTCCAGCTCCCCCACCAGGGAGCTCACCCTTCCCCAGTACCCGCAGTACCTGCAGGCCACCGGCAGTCCCCCCTCAGCTTTTGAGGTCTCCATAATCCAAAGTTTGTGAATTTCTCCCCCTTCAAAAATTTTACTCCCGGCCAGGGAGGCGGCCCTGGGGCAGGACCCCCAGGAACCTCATCACCGGGCGGAAACACTTGGGGCCGTGCTTCCAGAGGAGGAAGCTCCAGAAGAAGAGGAACCCCAGGGCCCTTATCACCCTCTCCCTGTTCCTCTTCCATATCCTTACGTTCCTGCTCCAGGCCCTGGCGATCACCTCCCACTGGAGCTCGGAGAGGTTCCTGAGCCCCACGCACCTCTCGTTCTCCCAGGCCGTGCCCTTTATGGGGATGAAGAGCACGGGAACGTAGAAGAGCTTCTTGTCCTCTATCCTGTCCAGAAGCTCCAGCGTCTGGATCACGTCCTCCTCTTCCTCCTCCGGGGTTCCCACCAGGAAGGTGCAGAGGGGGTACCAGGAGTGATCGTTCAGGATGCCCAGCCCCGTGTCCACTATCTCGTGCCAGTCCCTCACGCTGAAGGGAAGGGCCTTCCCGTGCATGTTCTTCTCCATGAGCCTCACGCTCCCCGTCTCCACCCCTATCTCCGCCGTCACGTAGGGCTCACCGTTGAGGCGGCGCTTCGTCTTCTCCAGGAGGATGGGGGTGAGCTCCCCGATCATCCCCGGATCGGCCACCACCGGGGCCATGGCCGCGTGGGAGAGGTGGATCTCCTCCACCCCGGGGTAACCCGCCATGCTGGAGAGGAGCTTCACCAGCTTCTCCCGGTTGGGGTGGAAGCGGGGCTTCACGCCGTACAGGAAGAGGTCGTCGGTGACCACGAAGAGGGAGCGGGAGCCCCCCCGGACGTTCACCTCCACCTCCCTCATCACGTAGTCCAGGGGGAAGGAGTAGGGCTTCCGGGTGGTGGGGGAGCAGAACCGGCAGCCCCTCCCGCATCCCCTGGTGATCTCCACGCACCCGTAGCTGGCCGGCCTCAGGATGGGGGGGATGAAGTCCCTCTCGGGGTCCACCCTCTCCATCCAGACCTCCCTCCCCACCTCCTCCCCCTCCAGGAGCCTTCTCATCAGCTCCACCAGACCTCTCTCGGCGTCACCGTGGACCAGCACGTCTATGCCGAAGGAGTCCTGCAGGCCCAGCTCCCCTATCTGCCAGGCGCCGGGCCCTCCCACCACCAGCTTGGTGTTCCTCCCCCTCCCCCTTATCACGGGGTGCTCCATGAGCTGCCTGAAGTAGTAGCGGTTCACGGCCTCTCCCCCCAGACCCAGAAGGGTGTTGTAGGTGCGGCTCACGTAGGCCAGCCCCAGGGGATCGTGGCTGGAGACCCCTATCACCCTGGTTTCCCTTCCCACGAACCTCTCCAGGGTGGAGGGGTGCGCCACCGCCACCCTCTCCTCCCCGAAGGCGTGCACCAGCACGCTCTCCACCTTCCTGAGACCGTAGGAGGCGAAGAGGGGACGTCCCTCCTCGTCCAGCTGGGGCTCGAGGTACTTCTCCAGGAAGCGGCGGACGAGGCGGTGGGGGAAGGTGCAGAGGAAGGCCTTGAAGGGGTCGTTTCCGAAGCTGCTAATGGTGGGCAGATCGGAGGTGAGCACTATCTCCACGCCGGCTCCCGACATAGGTCTCTCTCTTCTTCACGGAGGATTTAACTTTACCGCCGGGAAGTCCCCTTCCGAAAGGGAGGGGATGAGAGGCGGAACGTATATATACTTATGAGTATAACCTACAAGCGATGATAAAA
>QNVD01000199.1 GCA_004347925.1 Hadesarchaea archaeon | reverse complement strand
GTGGAGGGGTGGAGGGAGGAGACGGGGAAGGACGTGGTGGAGCTGGCCAGGGAGATGGAGGAGGCTGGGGTGGGCTGCCTCCTGTACACGGACGTGGAGGCGGACGGGAGGATGTGCGGGATAGGGGAGGTGGGTGGGATCCTCTCGAGGATAAGGCTTCCCGTGATCCTCTCGGGAGGGGTGCGCTCCCTGGAGGACGTGAGGAGGGCCAAGCAGGCGGGGGCCGCGGGGCTGATCGTGGGCACCGCCCTCTACGAGGGAAGGTTCACGCTCAGGGAGGCCATGGAGGTGGCGGAGTGAGGAAGAGCAGGATGGAGAGGAAAACCGGGGAGACCAGGGTGACGGTCTCCCTCAACCTGGACGGGAAGGGGGAGGCCGAGGTGAACACCGGGATAAGGTTCCTGGACCACCTCCTCTCCCACCTGGCCAGGCACGGGGGCCTTGACCTGGAGGTGAGGGCGGAGGGGGACCTGGCGCATCACGTGGCGGAGGACGTGATGATCGTGCTGGGCCAGTGCCTGGACAGGGCGCTGGGGAAGAGGGAGGGGATAAGGAGGATGGGGGACGCCATCGTCCCCATGGACGAGACCCTGGTGATGGTATCGGTGGACCTGAGCGGGAGGGGCTACTCCTCCGTGGAGATGAAGCTGGGATCCAAGAGGGTGGAGGACCTGGAGGCGGGGCTGCTGGAGCACCTCCTGAACACCTTCGCGGTGAACGGGAGGTTCAACCTGCACGTGCTGGTGCTGAGGGGGGAGAACGACCACCACAAGGCCGAGGCCACCTTCAAGGCCCTGGGGCTGGCCCTGGCGGAGGCCTGCAGCAGGAGGGGGAAGGGAATCCCCAGCACCAAGGGTGTCCTCTCTTGAAGCTCCTGGACCTCAGGAGGGAACCCGGGGCCAGGGAGAGGCTCAGGGAGGGCCTGCCCTCCTGGGAGGGGATCCTCAGGAGGGTCAGGAGGATCGTGGAGGAGGTGAGGAGGGGAGGGGACGGGGCCCTGCTCAGGCTCACCCTCAGGTACGACGGGGTGAGGCTGAGGAGGGAGGAGCTGAGGGTGGGGAGGGAGGAGATCTCCGCGGCCTACCGGAAGGTGGACCGCGGGACCCTCCGCTCGCTCAGGGTGGCCGCGAGGGCGGTGGAGAGGTACCACCGCCGGCAGCTGCCCCGCCCCTGGTTCGCCACCCTCTCCCCAGGGGTGAGGGCGGGCCAGCTCGTGCTCCCCCTGGACCGCGTGGGGGTTTACGTCCCGGGGGGCCTGGCCTCCTATCCCTCCACCGCCCTCCACACCCTGATCCCCGCGAGGGTGGCGGGGGTCAGGCGCCTGGTGGTCTGCACCCCCCCCGGCCCGGGGGG
>QNVD01000198.1 GCA_004347925.1 Hadesarchaea archaeon | reverse complement strand
TCGGGGGACATCTCCCTGAGGTACACCTCCCCCAGCCGTAGCTGGGAGAGCTCCCAGTTCTGGCAGAAGTCGCACTTGAAGTTGCAGCCCACGCTGGAGAGGGAGAAGACCAGGGAGCCGGGCCAGAAGTGGTGCAGGGGCTTCTTCTCCACGGGATCGGGGTTGGCGGCGGTGACGGAGCCGTATATGAGGGTGTAGAGCCTTCCCCCCTCGTTCCTCCTGGCCCCGCAGAAGCCCGTCTTCCCCTCCGGGATGAGGCAGAGCCTGGGGCAGAGCAGGCACCTCACCCCCTCCCCCTCCGGCCTCCAGAACTCCGCCTCCCTCTTCATCCCATTCAAGTGGGGAGGCCCACTTTTAGAGTTGAGGCCGGGCGAGAAGCTATTATAGAAGGGAGGGGGAAGGGAAAAGGATGGAGGCCGCCACCGAGGAGATGAGGAAGTACCTCACGGAGAACTGGAGGAAGGCCTTCGAGATGTGGTTCTGCTGCATGCTGCACATGGGCAGGAAGGTGGAGGAGGTGATTCCCCGGGACATAAGGACGGGCCTCCCCTACTCCCTCCTGTACGAGATAGGGCTGGGCTGCGGGAGGAAGGCCGGGAGGTGGATGATGGAGGAGTTCAAGCTGGAGGGGAAGGACATAAGGGAGAAGGTGAAGTACTCGAACGCCTTCTTCGAGTGCACGGGGGCGGGGGAGATAGAGTTCTTCAAGGAGGGGGAGAAGAGGATCTTCAGGTTCAAGGGTGGAACCTTCATCTCCAAGAGGCTGAAGACGGGCACCAAGGCCTGTCACTACCTGGCCGGGTTCATAGCGGGGGTGACGGAGGTCTTCACGGGGAGGAAGTTCAGGGTGGAGGAGATAAGGTGCGTCTCCCAGGGGGACGAGCACTGCGACTTCTGGGTCATCCCCAAGCCTTAATCCTCTGAGGACGGAGCTTCGATGAAGGCCCGGGGAGAGGACTGGAGGAGGGAGGTGGAGAGGAGCGCGGAGGAGATCCTGCAGGCCCTCTCCAGGAGCCTGGAGGTTCTCGCCGTGGAGAAGGAGAGCTACGGCCCGGGGGAGATCCACCAGCCCCTCAGGGAGGACGGAAAGCCCTCCCCGGCGGAGGAAAGGGAGGCCTTTAGGGAGAGGTTCCTATCGCTGGCCCCCTCCAAGGATGAGGAGGGCAACCTGAGGGTGGAGGCGGCCGGATGGGCACGCTAGAGAAGCTGGAGGCCCTCAGGGGAGGGGAGCTCTCCCCGGTGGACAACCTGGAGAGGATCCTGGAGCGGGTGGAGAGGCTGAACGAAAGGTTCAACATCTTCCTGCAGGTGAACCCCCGGGCCAGGGAGGAGGCGGAGGAGGTGGAGAGGAGGATGAGGA
>QNVD01000197.1 GCA_004347925.1 Hadesarchaea archaeon | reverse complement strand
GGAGGGGCCCCCCCCCCCTCTCCGAGAGAACCCTGATCAGGAGGGCGGAGAGGGTGCTCTTCCCCACCCCTCCCTTCCCGGAGACGGCCAGGACGAGCCTCTCACTTCCCGAGGGACCTGGAGAACTCAAGGATCTCCTTTTCCAGGAGCTGGGGTTCCCGGGGGGAAAGGGTGGAGAACCTGACCCTCCCCGAAAGCCCCACCTGCTCCAGCTTCTCCTCCAGCTCCTTCAGGTAGCGCGAGGCCGACCTGCTGCCCTCCTCCAGCTTGCATTCCTCCTCCGGACAGCCCAGCACCAGCACCCCCCTGCTCCCCCCCCGTAGGGCCTCCAGCACGAAGAGCTGGTCGGCCAGGCCCAGACAGGGGAGGTATACCAGCTCCACGCCCTTCGGGAGCTTCCGCTTTATCCCCGCCAGCTCATCCCCCCAGGCGAACTCCGCCCACTGGCAGGCCAGCACCACGATTCTGGCCCCCTCCCCCACCCTGGCCAGGAGGGAGGAGCGCTCGAAGCCCTCCAGCTCCAGGGCGAAGGCCGGGCAGCGTGAAACGCATATCCCGCACCCCATGCACTTCTCCAGGTCGAACTCCGCCACCTTCTTGGAGGGGAGGAGCTTCACGGCCTTGTAGGGGCAGAGGTCCACGCAGGTTCCGCACCATATGCACTTCTCCTCGTGGAAGACCACCTTCCTGGATCTCTCGCTCAGCTTCAGGACCTCCCCCCTCCCCGTTTCGGAGAGGACCCTCTTAAGGAGGAGGAACCTCCTCACCAGGGCCTTGCTCCCCTTCTCGAACCTGCAGAAGTCCTCCTCGCAGGGCATCAGCACCAGCTCCTTCACCCCGCTGGAGAGCATCTTCGCCACGGTGCCTGCGTCCAGCCTTCCCAGGCAGGGCAGCTTCACCTCCAAGTACTTCCCCTTCACCCCCATCTCCCTCAGGACCCCCTTCAGGTCGGGGGGGGAGCTTCCCCTGCAGGTGAGCACCACCGTGCCCACCCCCTTGGCCTTCCTGAGGTGGGAGAGGAGGAGTTCCTCGGGGTAGTAGAGCGTGCGGATGGCCCCGGAGGGGCAGGTGGAGTAGCAGAGGCCGCAGGTCCTGCACTTCTCCAGGTCTATCCTGGCCCCCTCCTTCTTCCCCACCTCCAGCACCACGGCCTCGTAGGGGCAGACCCACTTGCAGAAGCTGCACTCCGAGCAGAGGTCCGGGTCCACCTCCAGGGCCTTGGAGAGGGTGGGGGAGCTCATCCTCCCACTACTTCACGCTTTCCATGAGGGGCCTTATCACCTCTGGGTATCCCACGGCCATGATGTGGATGCCCGCGCAGGCCTTCTCCCTCTTCACCTCCCGGATGAAGCTGGAGAAGTACTCCACGTTGTACTCGTTGATCTTCTCCGACCTCTTCTGCTTGTCCCCTATCTCCTTGAAGCGGGCGAAGGCCTCCATGAAGGGCCTGGGGACCCTGACCCCGGGAACGTACTTGTCAAAGAACTCGGCCTGCCCGTAGGAGCGGGGCGGGAAGATCCCTATCAGGGTGGGGACCTTCAGGTGCTCTATCTCCCTCAGGAACCTCCTGGCCACCTCCACGTCGAAGACCACCTGCGTCTGGAAGAACTCCGCCCCTGCCTCCGCCTTGCGCTCCAGCTTCAGGACCTCTATCTCCAGGGGATCCATGTTGGGGTTGGCCGCCCCTCCCACGTTGATCTCCGGCCTGGGACCCTTTATCTCGTTCCCGTCCAGGTCCTTCCCCTCGTGGACCATCCTGTGGATGAGGGCTATCAGCCCCGTGGAGTCCAGGTCGAAGACGGGCTTGGAGGAGGGGGTGGTACCCGTGCGGGTGTGGTCACCGGTGAGGGCCAGGATGTTCTTCAGCCCCAGGGCCGCGGCCCCCAGCACGTCCGAGAGGAGGGCCAGTCTGTTGCGGTCGGCGGTCCTGAGCTGGTAGATGGTCTCCAGCCCCGTGTTCCTCTGGATCAGGTAGGAGGCCACCAGGCTGCTTATGGCGGAATCGCTCCTGGGGTTGTCGGTAACGTTCGCCGCCAGGATCCCCGCCTCCTTGAGCGTCCTGGCCCAGCTCTCCACCTCCGAGAGGTCGAGGCTCCGGTGGGGCTCCAGCTCCCCCGTGTAGACGAATTTGCCCTCCGAGATGGCCTTCATGAGGTGGGAGAAGGGCTTCATCTCACATCCTCCTGGGGTACCCCGCTATCCCCCAGTTCTTGGGGAGCCTGAGCTTGCGGAAGAGGTCGAGGCGGTTCAGCTCCTTCAGCCTCTGGTAGATCAGGTACCAGGCGCAGTCGTTCTTCAGGGTCTGCACCACCTCCCCCTTCCAGTTCCTTATCTCCGCCGGCACCTCGCACTTGCCCTCCACGCATCCCCCGCAGGGTCCGTTCATGAGCCCCTTGGCGCAGCGGGTCACCGGGCATATTCCTCCCGTCTCCCCCAGCATGCACTCCCCGCAGGCCCTGCAGTTCTCGAACATCTCCCCCTCCCTTTTAACCTCGTATCCCAGGAAGACCGTGTTCTGGGCGGGGAAGGTGGGTATGGAGGGGAAGACGGAGTTAAGGACCTGCACCCCCACCCCGCAGGCCATGGAGAGGAGGGCCTCATAACCCTCCACGTTCAGCTGGTTCTGCAGCCCCTCCGCGCAGCACTGCCTGCTCACGGTGGTGGCGCTTATCTGGATGGGCTGTCCCGAGGAGCTCCTGGCCAGCTCTATGAGGGAGGCCATCCTCTCGCTCTCCCTGAGGCTCCTGGGGGGCTGCACGCAGCCGTCGCAGCCCACCACCAGAACCTTCTTGTAAGGTTTCAGAAAACCCAAGATTTCTTGCAGGGGCTTCTCTTTGGTTATTATCATAACGTTGATGGATTAAGGTTCTCCCTTTTTAAGATTTCGGTGCAGCGATCGCCGGAAAGGAGTGGAAAGCGCTCCGATAAGTTTTTATGAGGGACTATTCAAAAAGAAAGATTTCGTGGTGCCGGGAGGGGAGGAAAGGAGGGAGGCCGTTGGGCTCCAAGCTTAGGGTCAAGGCGGACGAGCTCCAGCTGCCATGGCTCAAGGCGAAGGGCCTGGAGCTCACGCTGGGGAGGGTGGTCAGGGAGTGGGAGGAGGAGCCCGGGCCCACCCCCATGCCCGACATAGCCTCCCTCAGGGAGTGGGACAAGAAGCTCCTGAGGAGGTACCAGCCCTTCTACCTGCCCTTCTGCGACCTCTGCTGCCTCTGCACCTTCGGGAAGTGCGACCTGAGCAAGGGAAAGAGGGGGGCCTGCGGCATAGACATGAAGGGACAGCTCTCCAGGCTGGTACTCCTCTCCTGCACCATCGGTGCCTCCACCCACTGCGGTCACGCCAGGCACATGCTGGAGGAGCTGATCGAGAAGTACGGGAGAGATCATCCCCTGGACGTGGGGGGTGAAAGCGTCTACCTGGAGGCCCCCGTCATCAGGCTGGTCACGGGGATAAAGCCTAGGACGCTGGGGGACCTGGAGGACGTCCTGGACTACTGCGAGACGGAGATCGTCCACCTCCTCTCCTGCGTCCACACCGGCCAGGAGGGGGACAACCTCGACTTCGAGTCCAAGGTCTTCCACGCGGGAATGATCGACCACGTGGCCATGGAGGTGGCGGACATCGCCCAGATCTCCGCCTACGGCTTCCCCAAGGCCGACCCCGAGGCCCACCTGGTGGAGCTGGGGATGGGGGTGGTGGACCGCTCCAAGCCCGTCATCCTGGTGATAGGGCACAACGTTCCCCCGGCCATAGGGGTGGCGGACTACCTGGCCAGGATGGGCTTGGAGGATCAGGTGGAGGTGTGCGGGATCTGCTGCACGGCCATAGACCTCACCAGGTACTCCAGGAAGGCCAAGATCGTGGGACCCCTCTCCTTCCAGCTCAGGTTCGTCAGGTCCGGGGTGGCGGACGTGATCATGGTGGACGAGCAGTGCATAAGGACGGACATCCTGCAGGAGGCCCAGAAGGTCAACGCCGTCCTGATCACCACCCACTACAAGAACCTGCAGGGTCTCCCCGACAGGACGAAGGATCCGGCGGACCAGATCGTGAGGGACCTGGTGGAGGGGAAGCTCCCCGGCGTGGCCATCCTGGACTCGGAGAAGGCGGGAGAGGTGGCGGTGAGGGTGGCCATGGAGATAGCCCCCAGGAGGAGGAAGATGGGGATCATCCCCACGGAGGAGAAGGTCATGGAGGAGGCCAGGAGGTGCACCGCCTGCTTCTCCTGCGTGAGGGCCTGCCCCAACACCCTCCCCATCCCCAAGGCCCTGGCGGAGGCGGCGGGGGGGAACCTGAAGCCCCTCTCCGAACTCTACGAGCCCTGCGTGGGATGCGGGAGGTGCGAGCAGGAGGGGATATGCCCGGCGGGGATAAAGCCCCACACCCTGATCGTGGGGGCCCACCGCTTGGAAACGGCGGAGGAGAAGTTCAAGATGAGGGCGGGGAGGGGTGCCATCCAGGACGTGGAGATAAGGAGGGTGGGACAGCCCATCGTCATGGGGGAGATACCCGGAGTGGTGGCCTTCGTGGGATGCTCCAACTTCCCCGGCAGCTGGAAGGAGGTGGCCAGGATGGCGGAGGAGTTCGCCAGGAGGAAGTACATCATCACCACCACCGGGTGCTCGGCCATGGCCATAGGGATGTACAGGGATGAGAACGGACAGAGCCTATACGAGACCTACCCCGGGGTCTTCGACGCGGGGGGACTGGTCAACTGCGGTTCCTGTGTGTCCAATCCCCACATCGCCGACGCCGCCATCAAAATCGCCAGCATCTTCGCCAAGCGCAGGCTCAGGGCCAACTACGAGGAGATAGCTGACTACATCCACAACAGGGTGGGGGCGGTGGGGGTGGCCTGGGGAGCCTACTCCCAGAAGGCCTCCTCCATAGCCTCGGGATTCTGGAGGCTTGGCGTGCCCGTGATCGTGGGGCCCCATGGCTCCAAGTACAGGAGGGCCCTGCTTGGCAGGAAGGAGGATCCCGAGGCCTGGAAGGTGATAGATGCCAGGACGGGGAAGGAGGCCTACGTGGGCCCCGTACCCGAGCACCTCTTCTTCATGGCCGAGACGGTGGAGGAGGCCATGGTGGCCATCCCCAAGCTGTGCATGAGGGCCAGCGATACCACCAAGGGGAGGTCCATAAAGCTGAACCACTACATCGATCTCCACCGCAGGCTCTTCGGGGAGCTCCCGGACGACCTTCACCTCTTCGTGAGGACGGTGGCCGACATCCCGGTTACCATGAAGGATGAGGTGCTGGCCTTCCTCAAGGAGAAGGGGTGGAAGGAATTTGAGAATCCCAGTCCCGATCCCACCCTGATCCCCAGGCTGGTGAGGGTGAAGGAGGGAGGATGAGATGGAACCCTGGCAGAGAGCGGAGATCCCCGGGCCGGTGAAGGCGGTGCTCATCACCAAGCCCGAGGTGGTTTCCGCCCTCATCAAGAGGGCCAGGAGACCCCTCTTCGTGGTGGGGACGGGGACGCTGGAGGGAAGGGGGGAGAAGCTTCCCCTTGATCACGTCATAAGGATAGCCAGGGCGGGGGGGATACCCGTGGTGGCCACCGCCCAGACGGCGGTGGAGCTGAGGAAGAGGGGCTTCCAGCCCGCCGCCAGGATGGCGATGGTGGAGATCTGCTCCAGGCTCACGGACCCCAGGTGGAGCCTGCAGGGAGACGGGCAGCCCCACGATCTGGTGCTCATGATGGGCCTGGGCCCCTACTACATGGAGTGGCTGATGGGCTCAGGCCTGAAGTCCTTCGCCCCCCACCTGCGCACGATATCTTTAAATAGATTTTATCAGCCTCATTGTAGTTGGTCCTTCCCCAACCTGTCGGAGGAGGAGTGGTATAAGAACCTGGAGAGGATAGCGGAGGAGCTGGAAAGATGAAGTCCGGAATGTTCGCGGACATCCCCGTGGACGTGGGGGTGGTGTACGAGGGGGAGAGGATAAGGAAGGGGGACATGCACGCGGAGCTGGGCGGTCCCGATGTCCCCCACAAGTTCGAGCTCCTGAGGGTGAAGCCCCCCGAACAGGTGGAGGACGGGAAGGTCACGGTGGTGGGTCCCGACTTCAAGGACATGCCGGAGGGGACCAAGACCCCCTTCGCCATCCTGGTGGAGGTGAGCGGGAAGGACCTGGAGGAGGAGATGGAGGGGGTGTTCGAGAGGAGGCTGCACTACTTCACCAACTGGGTGGAGGGGTTCATGCACCTCAACCAGAGGAACACCATCTGGTGCAGGGTGAGCAAGAAGTCGGTGCAGAGGGGGCTCACCCTGAAGCACCTGGGGATGGTCATCATCAGGCTCTACCACAGTGAGTGCCCCATCATCGAGAAGGTACAGGTCACCTTCTACACGGATCCCTCCCAGGTGGAGAAGCTCTACCCAGAGGCCCTCAAGGTCTACGAGGCCAGGGATGCCAGGGCCAGGGGCCTGAAGGATGAGGAGGTGGACGTTTTCTACGGCTGCACCCTCTGTCAGTCCTTCGCCCCCACCCACGTCTGCGTGATCACCCCCCAGAGGTACGCCAACTGCGGGGCCATAAGCTGGTTCGACGGGAGGGCGGCCTCCAAGATAGATCCCAAGGGGCCCATCTATGAGGTGAAGATAGGGAAGTGCCTCGACCCCTTCAAGGGGGAGTGGGAGGGGGCCAACGAATCGGTGAAGGCCAAGTCCCTGGGGGCGGTTACCAGGGTGCAGCTCTACACGGCCTTCGGGTATCCCCACACCTCCTGCGGTTGCTTTGAGGCCATAGCCTTCTACATACCGGAGGTGGACGGGCTGGGCATCGTCCACAGGGACTTCAAGGGTCCCGCGGTCAACGGGGTGCCCTTCTCCACCATGGCCGACTCCACGGCGGGGGGAAGGCAGGTGGACGGGTTCCACGGCCTCTCCTTCGAGTACATGAGGTCCTCCAAGTTCCTGCAGGCGGATGGGGGATGGCGGAGGGTGGTCTGGATACCCAAGGAGGCCAAGGAGAGGGTGAAGGACTTCATCCCCAAGGACGTGGTGGACAAGATAGCGACGGAGGAGGATGCGAAGAACATAGAGGAGCTGAAGGCCTTCCTCAAGGCCCGCAACCACCCCATCGTGGAGCCCAGCGAGGAGCTGAAGAAGCTGGGGGTGAAGGGGCTGAAGGGGGTGGAGGCTGAGGAGGCCGCGGCCGCCCCACCGGCGGAGGCCGAGGAGGTGCCGGCTGGAGAGGTGCCCGTGATGGCCCCCACCCTGACCGTGGGGGTGCCGGGGGCGGGAGGGATGGAGTTTGAGATCATCCTGAAGAACGCGAAGATCTTCGCGGAGAGGATGATCATCAGGAAGGTGGAGAAGAAGAAGGGGAAAGGTGAGGGGCAGTGAAGTCGCCCATGGACGAGATAATGAACCTCCTTCGCGAACTGGGGGAGCTGGAGCTGGAGAAGGTGGATCTGAGCGTGGAGGAGCTCAGGCTGCTCTTCCGCCCCCTCATGTCTTTCCTCCCCCCGCAGGTTCCCAAGGCGGTGGCGCCGGTGCCGGCCAAGCCCTCCTCCCTGCTGGAGGCCGAGTTCTCCCCCTTCGTTCAGGAGTACCCAGGCACCATAGCCGAGGTCACGCTTGGGGCCACCCGGGCAGACGGGGGAACCAGGGGAAGGGTGGTGAAGATAGGGGGGGAGACCGCTCCTCCCTGGCACTTCCTGGAGGGTAAGTTCCCCAATCCCCCCGCCATAGCGGGTGATGTCTTCGACATGCCCGTTCCCCTCCCCGGACCCGTGAGGGCCGTGCTGGGTGACGCCATAGAGGATCCCATCAAGTGGGCTAAGCTGGCGGTGGAGAAGTTCGGGGCTGACCTGATAGACATAGAGCTGGTGAGCAGCGACCCCTACTCCAAGAACACCCCCATCGAGGAGTCCTGCAAGCTGGTGGAGAACCTCCTGCAGGCGGTGGAGGTGCCCCTGATCGTGGGTGGATCCGGGAACCCGGAGAAGGACGCCAAGCTCCTTCCCAAGATAGCGGAGGTGTGCGAGGGGGAGAGGGTGCTGCTCAGCTCCGCGAACCTGGACATGTGGGAGCCCGTGGCCAAGGCGGCCAAGCAGTACGGGCACGTGGTGCTGGCCTGGACCTCCATAGACATGGCCCAGGCCAAGGAGCTGAACCGCCGGCTCTACGAGTACATCCCCAAGGAGCAGATCGTGATCGACCCCACCTCCGCCCCCCTGGGGTACGGGGTGGAGTACGCCTTCTCCATCATGGAGAGGATAAGGCTGGCGGGCCTGATGGGGGATGCGGAGCTTCAGTGCCCCATGGGCTCGGCCACCGCCAACGCCTGGGGGGCCAGGGAGGCCTGGCTCCACAACCCCGAGATGGGGGCGAGGGAGTACCGGGGGCCCATGTGGGAGACCGCCATGGCCCTAACCATGCTCATGGCCGGTAACGACCTCTACATCACCCTCCACCCCGCCGCCATCAGGACCATGAAGGACGTGATCAGGTGGCTCATGGGGGAGGGGGGTGAGCCCACCTTCTTCCCCTGGATAGGGGTGAAGTGATGTCCGCCAAGAAGAAGATAGGGCCCCTGGACATCTACGCCCTCCTGCCCAAGACCAACTGCGGGAAGTGCGAGCCGGGGGTGTGCATGGCCTTCGCGGCCAGGCTGGCGGAGCACACCATCTCCCTGGAGGAGTGCCCCCCCCTCTGGGAGAAGGGACAGGAGGCCAACCTGAAGAAGCTGCAGGAGATGCTGAAGCCCCCCGTGAAGGAGGTGAAGATCGGGGAGGTGAAGGTGGGGGGCCAGCTGGTGGTGAGGAGGCACGAGTACCGCTACTTCAACCCCGTTCCCCTGGCCGTCACGCTGGACGACACCCTCCCGGAGGTGGACCTCCTCAAGAGGATCAAGAAGGTGGAGGAGTACGGGTACTCCTACATAGGGAAGACCCTTAAGCTGGACATGCTGGCCCCCAGGTACGTTTCGGGGGATCCCTCCAAGTTCGAGGCCACGGTGAAGAAGGCGTCCCTGAGCAAGCTTCCCCTGGTCCTCTGGTGCACCGATCCGGGGGTGATGGAGAAGGCGGTGGCTCTGGTGAAGGAGAGGAGGCCCCTCCTCTACGCCGCCACCAGGGAGAACTGGAAGGAGATGGCCGAGCTGGCCCTGAAGTACGGTTGCCCCCTCGCCCTCTACTCCCCCCACGACCTGAAGGGGCTGAAGTCCCTGGCCAAAACCATGCTGGCTTACGGGGTCCAGGATCTCCTGCTGGATCCGGGGGTGGGCTTCGGGGAGGAGCTGAGGGAGACCATAAACTGCTTCACGGTCCTCAGGAACACCGCCATAAGGGGAGGGGACGAGGAGGTGGGCTTCCCACTGGTGGCCTCCACCGCCAGGGTCTGGGAGGACGGCGGGAGGAAGCCCGAGGAGCTGGCCTGGGAGGAGACGGCCCTGGCTACCCTCCTGATGGTCAGGTACGCCGACCTGATCATCCTCAGGTCGGAGGAGGTCTGGAGCTGGCTCCCCCTCATCATCCTGAGGGAGAACATCTACACGGATCCCAGGAAGCCCGTGAGCGTGGAGGCGGGGATGAGGGCCATAGGTCAGGTGAACGAGAACTCCCCCGTGATGGTTACCTCCAACTTCGCCCTGACCTACTTCACGGTGGCCAGCGATATAGAGAACTCCAAGGTCCCCTCCTACCTGATCGTGGTGGACACGGGGGGCCTTAGCGTGGAGTCCTCCATCGCGGGCAGGAAGATGACGGCCCAGACCATAGCGGACGCCATCAAGGCCTCGGGCGTGAAGGACAAGGTGAAGCACCGCAAGGTCATCCTCCCGGGCATGGCCGCCAGGTACAAGGGGGAGCTGGAGGAGCTGCTGGGCTTCGAGTGGGAGGTCCTGGTGGGGCCCAGGGATTCCTCCGGGATACCCAAGTTCCTGGCGGATCACTGGAAGTGAGCTTTTTCCCCACGTAGAGCTTAGGTAGGGGGAGCTGGAGGAGGCGACGGGATGGAGCGGGGGGAGATCTTCTTCAGGAACTACGGGAAGAGGGCCAGGCTGGAGAAGGGCAGGACCCTCCTCTCCTACTGCCAGGAGCTCGGGATAGACGTTCCCTCCCTCTGCGGGGGGATGGGGGTGTGCGGCCAGTGCCTCCTGAGGGTGGAGGGGGAGGGACTGAGCGAGCTCACGGAGGCGGAGCTCAAGTTCGTGGGGCCAGGGGAGAGGCTGGCCTGCCAGGCCAGGGTGGAGAGGGAGGACGGGTGGGTGGTGGCGGAGGTCCCCGAGAGGAAGTACAGGATCCTGGAGAGGGGG
>QNVD01000196.1 GCA_004347925.1 Hadesarchaea archaeon | reverse complement strand
TCCCCACCGCCGAGCTCAGGCCCCAGGACCACGGAGGATGGCACCTGCTGAGGGTGGGGTCGAAGATCCTCTCCGAGATGCTGGTAGGCATGTTCAACCTGCCGAGGGGTGAGAAGTCCGACGGCTGGAGGCTCCCACCCCTGGTGCTGGGTTCTGATGACGAGAACCTGGCGCACTTCCTGGCCGGGCTCTTCGATTCCGGCGCCTCGGTGGACCCGAAGCGGCAGGCGGTGATCTTCGTGACCAAGAGCAGGGGGGCCGCGCTGGAGGTGGGTTACGCCCTCCAGAGGCTCGGGATGCTGCCGGTGGTGAGGGCCTACCCCAACCGCGGTTTCGGCAGGAAGGAGCTCTGCAGGGTGATAGTCCGGGGGGTGAATAACCTGAGGAGGTTTGCGGAGGTCATCCCCCTGCGGCACTCCAAGAAGAGGGAGGCCCTCGGGCGGATCCTCTCGAAGCCCCACCGCGGGACCCAGCTGGACAGGATACCCGTGCCCAGGGCGCTGAAGGACCTCCGGAAGGAGCTGGGGCTCTCCGTGGCCGAGCTCACCAGGCTGGCCGTGTGCAAGGGTGCCCGGCTGAGCGAGAGCCTGCTAAGGCACCTGGAGAAGGGAAGGACCAGGAGGGTGGGCAGGGAGGCGCTGGGCGCCCTGGCGGAGGCGCTCTGGGAGAGGGCCAGGGAGCTGGGGAGGGAGGAGGCCGCGCTCAGGGCGAGAAAGCTCCTCCTCCTCTCGCAGGCGGATGTCTACTGGGACGAGGTGCTGGAGGTGGGGGAGGCCGAGGTGGGGGAAAGATACGTTTACGATCTGACCGTGGAGGAGGATCACAACTACGAGGCCAACGGGCTGGTGGTTTCCAACTGCATGGGAACCCTCCACGCCAACAGCGCGGCCGAGACCATCACCCGCCTCACGGAGGCGCCCATGAGCGTCCCCCCCATCATGATACCCGCCCTGGACGTGGTGGTGATGCTCCAGCGCATCTACCACAGGCAGAAGGGTCACATCCGCAGGATCACGGAGATAGCCGAGGTGACGGGCCTGGAGGGGGGGAAGCCCCAGCTGAGCAGGATCTTCAAGTGGAACCCCAGGACGGACAGGGTGGAGCCCACGGGGGTACCCCTGAAGTTCAGGCAGGTCCTCTCGGAGCTCAGCGGGAAGAGCGGGACGGAGATAGAGGCGGAGCTCAAGAGGAGGGCGGCGGTGCTGGAGTGGATGAGGGCGAGGGGGATAAGGAACGTCTTCGAGGTGGGCAGGGTCATCCAAGAGTACTACCAGGATCCCGAGGGCCTGCTCAAGCGGGTGAGGGGAGGTTAGGGGGATGGGGAGGAGGGGGGGAAGGCTTCTCCGGTTCTTCTCGAGGGTGGGGGG
>QNVD01000195.1 GCA_004347925.1 Hadesarchaea archaeon | reverse complement strand
CTCCCCCCCCTTCCTCTCCACCCTCCTGCAGAGCAGCCCCTCCCACCTTTTCCTGTCGAGGAAGAGGTAGCGGAAGTCCCTGTTCCAGCCCGGGAGACCCCTTCTCCTCCCCAGGAGAAGTTCCCTGCCGTGGAACCTCACCCTCATTCCCTCGTAGGATTTCTCTACGGCCCCCCTCACCAGCTCCCCCACCTCGAAGCCGTACAGCCTGTCCGCCAGGAGCTCCCCGCAGGCCTTTTGCCCCGGCTCCAGGCTCCTCTCCAGCACCAGGGGGGAAACTCCCCTCTCCAGCAGGGCCAGGGAGGCGGAGAGCCCCGCCGGCCCCCCTCCCACCACCACCACTTCCTCCATCTTCTCCCTGAGGAGGGCGGGGGTAAATCCTTGTAAGCCTGCAACCTTCATCCGCAAACTGCGCACAAGCGCTACTTCGTGTCCGACGTGAGGGGAATCTGGTTCTCGGAAAGAGGGAAACCAGGGGGGCCTTCGATTCCCGAGCGGGGTTTAAATTTGGGTAGATGATGGATAAAAAAATGAGATGCCCCCGTTGTGAAAATGCTCGTGTGGTCAGGGCCGGCCGCGTGATGAGAAGCGGTGGGCCCGTGCAGAGATACCAATGTACCTCCTGCGGGTATGTCTTCAGGGAAGGGAGGAGAACGGTGGAGGAGATAAGGAGGGTGCTGGCCGAGCACAGGCGGGAGATGAGGGAGAGGTATGGGGTGGCCTCCCTGGGTCTTTTCGGTTCCTTCGCGAGGGGAGAGCAGACCGAAGTGAGCGACGTGGATATCCTGGTGGAGTTTGAGAGGCCCATCGGGCTAAAATTTTTAGAGCTCGCCGACTACCTCGAAAAGATCCTGGGGATGAGGGTCGACCTGCTCACCGCTCGGGCGGTGAAGCAGAAGCCCGAGCTCTGGGTCTCTGTGAGGGAGGAACTGATCCGTGTCTAAGAGGAACAGTTTGTGAAGGATATCCTGGAAAGCTTCGAGAAGATTGAGCTACCTGAAGGGCCTCACCTACGAGGACTTCATGTCGGATGCGAAGACCAAGGATGCGGTGGTCAGGAACCTCGAGGTGATAGGGGAAGCCGCCAGCCAGATACCGGAAAGCATAAGGCAGAAATATGAGCTGCCCTGGTCCCAGATGGTGGGACTGAGGCACCGCCTGATCCACGGGTACTTGTTGACTACGACATCGTGTGGGAGATAGCGAAGAAGGAACTGCCCCAGCTGAGGGAAAAGGTGAAAGGGATTCTGAGAAGCTGAGGTCCGCCCCCCTGAGTTGCGCCCTTCCGACCGGGGAACCCTCCCACCTCAGGATTAAAGGAGGAAAGGAGAAATTTTGTATGTGGAAAGGATCCCCCTCCTGCTAGCAGCGGT
>QNVD01000194.1 GCA_004347925.1 Hadesarchaea archaeon | reverse complement strand
CAGCCTCTGGAGGAGGTAGGTTTCAACTGCGGATTTTTCAGCGAAAATCGGCGACACAATCACCACCAATGGTCCCTTTAATCTCTCCGTACGTATTAAGCTTCATACACCGTAACCTTTAAATAGTTTGTATAAACAAAGTTTAAACGATGGGATGCCGGGTGAAATCACCTCGAAGAAGATCAGGGTTTTGATTTCCGAGGATGTCGAAGAGGTTCTCAAAAAGGAGATCGTCCCCATCGGGAACGGAGCCCACGTTATCTGCCCCAAGGAGCACATAGGCAAGCTCGCCTACCTGGTCATCGTGAAAAAATGATCTGCCGGGGCTGCGGGATCTGGGAAGAAAATCAGCGGCTGAGGGCCGAGGTCGAGCGGCTGAGGGGGGAGAAGGCTCAGCTCGAGGTAGAGAACGGTAAGCTGAGGCGCCGTCTGGCGCTCTACGAAAAGATCCAGGCCCCGCTTCCCAAGAAAAGGCGCCGGGCGCCGGCGAGGAGGTCCGGGCTGAGGTTCCCCGGAAGGCCCGCGGGACGGAGGGGGAGCACCAGACCCAGACCCACTCCGGAAAAAATCGTGGCCCCAGAATGGGACGAATGCGAAAGATGCGGGGCGCCCCTGCCGCAGCCGGAGGTGGTGGAGCACCACGTGGTCGAGGAGATCTCTAACCCCGCCCCAAAAGTGGTGATAGACTACCTGGAGTTCAGGGGCGAATGCCCCTCCTGCGGGGCCAAGCTCTCGCGGGTCCACCCCGACTGCCCCCCCTCCGGGAGGTTCGGGAAGAACGTTTACGTGCAGGCCACCCTCCACAAGTTCCTGGATAGGCTCCCGCTGGAGAAGGGGGCCTCCGCCTTGGGAAGAGCGGGGCTAGGTCTGTCCGCCCCCACCCAGCTTGAGCTCCTCTGGAGGACAGCCAAGTGGCTCAGGCCCGAATACGAGCTGATCCTCTCCAGGATCAGGAATTCGAGGGTGGTCCACACCGACCAGACCGGGATCAAAGTGGACGGTGCGAACTTCTGGATCTGGACCTTCGTGACAGACTCCGAAATCCTGTTCGCCATAAGGAGGAGGAAGTCGCAGAAGGTTCTGGAGGAGATCCTAGGAAGGGAATGGTCTGGGGTGATGGTCTGCGATGGTGCCAGATCCCATCACACCTTCGCCAGGAAGAGCGGGGCCAAAATCCAGAGGTGCTGGGCCCACCTGCTCAAGGAGGCCAGGAACCTGGCAGGGAAGGACGAAGAGGCTGAAGCCCTCAGCCGAGGGCTGCAGGGGGTCTTCGACAGGCTGAGAAAAGCACTGGAGAAGAAGCCCCCTCCAGCGGAGCGTGCAAGGTTGCTCAGGAACGCCAGGCGGGTGCTGAGGCACTGGATGAGCAACAGTTACAAGAAAGCGGCGGTGCGGAAGTTTG
>QNVD01000193.1 GCA_004347925.1 Hadesarchaea archaeon | reverse complement strand
GAGGGGCTTCGTGAGGAACCTCGGGGATGCGGGGGTCCAGGTGGTGGTGGAGGGGGAGAGGGGGGAGATAGAGGGCTTCCTCTCCTCCCTCCCCAGGGAGGCCCCTCCCCTCTCCAGGGTGGAGGGGGTGGAGGTGAGGTGGGGGGAGCCCACGGGGGAGTTCGAGCGCTTCGAGGTTTCGGAGAGCCTGAGGGAGGGCCTGGGGGGGGCCTCCGTGATCCCCCCCGACCTGGCGGTCTGCGGGGAGTGCGCCCGGGAGATGCTGGACCCCAGGGACAGGAGGTTCGGGTACCCCTTCACCACCTGCGTGAACTGCGGCCCCCGCTTCACGGTGATCTCCGACCTGCCCTACGACAGGGAGAGGACCTCCATGGTGGACTTCCCCCTCTGCCCGGCCTGCCTGAGGGAGTACACGGATCCCTCGGACCGCCGCTACCACGCCGAGACCACCTGCTGCCCCTCCTGCGGCCCCAGGCTGGAGCTCTACGAGGCCGGGGGTGAGAGGCTGGAGGTGGGGGATCCCCTGAGGGAGGCGGCCAGGCTCCTGGATGAGGGCTTCATCGTGGCCCTGAAGGGGATAGGGGGAACCCACCTGGCCTGTCGGACCCTGGAGGACGATCCCCTCAGGAGGCTGAGGGAGGCCTTCCGGAGGCCCCAGCAGCCCTTCGCCGTGATGTCCAGGGACCTGGAGACCGTGAGGACCTTCGCCGAGGTGAGCGAGGAGGAGGCCAGGGAGCTCTCCTCCCACCGGCGGCCCATCGTGGTGCTCAGGAGGACCAGGGACTGCCCCCTCTCCCCCCTGGTCTCCCCCGGGCTGGACTCGGTGGGGGTGATGCTCCCCTACTCCGGCATCCACCTCCTCCTCCTGAGCCACGGGAGGGAGCCGGCCTACGTGATGACCAGCGCCAACCCCCCGGGCCTTCCCATGATCGTGGACAACGGGAGGGCCCTGAGGGAGCTGAGGGGAAAGGTGGACTACCTCCTGCTCCACAACAGGAGGATCGTGAACAGGTGCGACGACTCCGTGCTCAAGGTGGTGGAGGGGGAGACCGTCTTCCTCAGGCGCTCCAGGGGGTACGTTCCGGAGCCCATCAGGATCCCCCTCTCCTCCAGGAGGGCGGTGCTGGCGGTGGGGGCGGAGGAGAACGTGACGGCCTCCCTGCTGCTGGGGAACCGGTGCTTCCCCACCCAGCACATCGGGGACACCTCCAAGCTGGAGACGCTGCACTACCTGAGGGAGGCCGTGGGGGCCCTGAGGCACCTGCTGAGGGTGGGGAGGGTGGAGGTGGTGGCCCACGACCTGAACCCCCTCTACCCCACCACTAGGCTGGCCGGGGAGTGGGCGGAGGAGTGGGGGGCGGAGAGGGTGGGGGTGCAGCACCACCACGCCCACCTCTGCTCCCTCATG
>QNVD01000192.1 GCA_004347925.1 Hadesarchaea archaeon | reverse complement strand
GGAGAGGAGGGGGGAGACGAGGTTCGCCTTCACGGGGACCGGGAGCATGAGGGGGAGTCTGGAGGGGAGGGCGAGGGAGCTGGGGGTGGGACACGCCGTCAGGTTCGTGGGCTTCCTCCCCCTCCAGAGGTACGTGGAGCTCCTCAACGCCTGCGACCTGGTCTGCATACCCAGCCGCAACGAGCCCTTCGGCATCGTGCTGCTGGAGGCCTGGGCGGCGGGAAAGCCCGTGGTGGCCACGGGGGTGGGGGGCCTGGACGAGAACCTGGAGAACCTGGTGGAGGGGGTGAAGGTCTCCCCGCAGCCCGATTCCCTGGCCTGGGGTATCAACTACCTGCTGGACTCCCCCTCCGAGAGGGAGAGGATGGCGAGGAACGCGAGGGAGAAGGTGAGGCAGTTCACCTGGTCCAGGTCCGCGGACAGGCTCCTGAGCGTCTACAGGAGCGTCCTCAGCTGATCAGAGGAAGTACCCCTTCACGAACTCGAAGTTCCGCCTTATCCTCTCCTCCCCCCTGAGGACGCTCCCGTGCCCGGGAAGGAGGTACTGGAGCCCCAGGCCGGAGACCCTCTCTATGGAGCGTGCCAGCTCCTCCTCGCTACCCCCCGGGAAGTCCGTCCTCCCCACCCCTCCCTCGAAGACCAGGTCGCCGCACAGGAGGAGCCTCAGCCCCTCGTGGTAGAGGCTCACGCTCCCCGGGGAGTGCCCCGGCGTGTGGAGGACCAGGAGCTCGGTCTCCCCCCTCCCCACCCTCTCCCCCAGGTAGGCGTCCACCTCGAACCTGGGCACCTCCATGCCGAAGTACCTCCCGAACTCCAGGCTGAACTTCAGGTGATCCTCCTCCTCCCGGTGGATCAGGATCTTGGCCCCCGAGAGCTCCTGGAAGGGACGGTTGGCCCCGCAGTGGTCGGGGTGGCTGTGGGTGTTCACGATCAGCCCTATCTCCTCCACCTCCACCCCGTCCTCCTCCATCTCCCTCAGGCGTCTCCGCAGGTACCTGGGGCTTCCGGGGTCCACTAGGATGGTGGGGTCCCCCCTCACCAGGTAGGTGTTGCAGTCCCCCAGCCCCCTCTCGGGATACCAGTAGACGTTTCCCACCAGCCTCATCCCAGCATCCCCTCCTCACGCAGCACCCTGGCGGTTATCCTGCTGAGCTCCCTCTTCCCGAGCTCCTCCCTCCGGACCCATTCCGCCCCCAGCACCTCCCCTCCCCTCCTCACCCTCGTGGAGAGGGGCTCACCCCTGAAGCAGATCGTCACGTAGTGGTACTTCAGCCTTCCCCTGCCGTCCCTTTCCATTATGTCGTAGACCCCCACCAGCCCCCGCAGCCTCACCCTCACCCCCGTTTCCTCCCTCACCTCCCTCACCGCCGCCCTTTCTACCTCCTCCCCCGGCTCCACCAGTCCCCCC
>QNVD01000191.1 GCA_004347925.1 Hadesarchaea archaeon | reverse complement strand
CTCCTGACGCTTTTGCTTCCGGCGTGCGCTCCTCCCTTGCATAGATCCGCCGAGGAGTTGAAGGGCGGTGTGTGGGTAACCAGCACCACCTTTCGGTCCTCCCTGAAGAGGGAGGAGAGGCTCTCCCATATCTCGTTTTCGGTGAACTCGAAGGGGGTATTGAAGGGGGTGATGTTTGACCCTCCCAGGCCCAAGAAGACCCACTCCCCCAGCTTGATCCTCTTCCCATGCAGGTTGATCCCCCATTTCTCCAGCACCTCCACTATGGTCTTGGGGTCACAGTTTCCGGGGATGCAGAGGACCGGAACCTTCAGCTCTCTCACGGGCTCCAGCACCTCCTCCCCCGCGCTGATGGGGCCGAACTGGGTGAGATCCCCTATTATCACCAGCGCGTCGAAGTCCCCCCTCTCCACGCACTTGGAGAGGTTGAGCTTGCTCTCCGGCTTTCCGTGGAAGTCCGACACCGCCAGCAGACGCATTCTGGCCATCAATCACACCGGTAGAGAGGCGTTAAATCCGTTTTGCTCGGGGAGGGTGGGTACCCGCTAACGTTAAATGTCTTCCTTACCTACCTTCATCGCTTATGCAGTATAGGTGCGTCAGCTGCGGTAACGTGTGGGAGGGGAAGGAATGGCGCTCCACCTGCTCCAGGTGCGGAGAGACCGTCACCGGCATCCCCCATCCAACCCCCAAGCCCGAAGATCCCGAGAAGCTGATCCAGTTCCTGCTCTCCCTCCAGAGGGAGAAGGGATGGTTGCCCAGGGAGGTGCTGCAGGAGACGAGCAGAAGGCTGGGGGTCCCGCTGGCCAGGGTCTACCAGGTGGCCACCTTCTACAAGGCCTTCTCGCTGGCCCCCAAGGGGAGGAACGTCATCAGGGTGTGCATGGGGACCTCCTGCCAGGTCAAGGGCTCCCAGATGATCCTGGAGAGAGATCTCCAACCTGCTGGGCATCTCCCCCGGTGAGACCACCCCCGACCTCCAGTTCACGCTGGAGACGGTGAACTGCCTGGGGTGCTGCGCCATAGGGCCGGTCATGATGGTGAATGAAAAGTACTTCGGCAACCTTGACGTTTCCCAAGTGGCAAAAATCTTGGAGGTTCATAGGTGAAGTGATGGCGAGGCTCAGGTCCCCCGAGGAGCTGGAGAGGCTCAGGAAGGAGATCTTGGAGAGCAGGGACCCCAGCAGGACCTTCGTCACGGTCAACACCCGCTCCGCCTGCGGCCTGGCGGCGGGAAGCGAGGAGGTGGCCGAGAGGCTGAGGGAAGAGATGGAGAAAAGAGGGGTGGAGGGAAGGGTGGAGCTAAGGAGGACGGGCTGTAACGGGTTCTGCCAGATGGAGCCCGTGGTCACGGTCTATCCTTCCGAGATTTTTTACGTGAACGTGAAACCTGGGGACGTTGCCGAGCTGGTGGAGGGCATGGAGAAGGGGAGGGT
>QNVD01000190.1 GCA_004347925.1 Hadesarchaea archaeon | reverse complement strand
AGAGGGAGGGAATAAGGGCCGGCCGGGGGGGGAGGATCAGGGTCACCTACCACGATCCCTGCCACCTGGGGAGGCACATGGGGGTGTACGAGGAGCCCCGCAGGATCCTCTCCTCCCTGCCAGGGGTGGAGCTGGTGGAGATGCCCAGGAACAGGGAGAACTCCTGGTGCTGCGGGTCGGGAGGGGGCTTCAGGACGGGATACCCCGAGGCCTCCAGGCTGGTGGCCAGGAGGAGGCTGGAGGAGGCCAGGGAGACCGGGGCCGAGATCCTGGTGACCTCCTGCCCCTTCTGCCTGAGGCAGCTCCGGGAGACGGCCGAGGCCCTCGGCTACGGCCTCAGGGTCATGGACCTCGCGGAGTTCCTGCTGGAGAGGTGCGGGTAGATGGAGGAGCTCTGGTTCTTCAGGGGGTGCATGAGCACCTTCAGGGAGAGGGAGATGGCGGAGGCCACCCTGGAGATCCTGCGCAGGCTCCATCTCCCCCTCCGCCTCTTCGGGAGGGAGCTCTGCTGCGGCTCCGTCCTCTTCAGGACGGGGCAGGAGAGGGAGGCGGAGGAGGTGAGGAGGAGGAACGAGGAGGAGTTCAGGAGGCTGGGGGTGAGGAGGCTCCTCACGGTCTGCCCCGGATGCTACTCCACCTTCAGGAAGGATTATTCTCTGGACGGGGTGGAGGGGTGGAGGTGCTCCACCTCACCCAGCTCCTCCGGGAGCTGGTCAGGGAGGGGAGGCTGAGGCTGGGGGGGAGGAGGGTCAGGGCCACCTACCACGATCCCTGCCACCTGGGGAGGGAGTGGGGGATCTACGAGGAGCCCAGGGAGGTGCTGAGGAGCATCCCGGGCCTGGAGCTGGTGGAGATGAACCTCTCCAGGGAGCTCTCCAGGTGCTGCGGGGCGGGGGGAGGGGTGAGGTCGGCCTTCCGCGAGGTCTCCCGCGCCGCCTCCAGGAGCAGGGTGGGGGATGCCCTGGAGGCCGGGGCCGAGCTCCTGGTGACCTCCTGTCCCTTCTGCTACCACCACCTGAGGGAGGCCGCGGAGGGGAGGGTGGAGGTGAGGGACCTCTCCCTGCTGGTCAGGGACCTCATGGAGGGGTGAGATGGGCCTGTACGAGGAGACCAGGGAGAGGTTCGAGAGGGGGATGAGGAGCGGGAGGGCCGACACCCTCAAGGTGATCGCCTCGGTGGTCCTCTCCAGGCTCAGGGAGAACCAGGAAAAGCTCGGGAGGATGAAGGAGAGATACCGGAGGATCAAGGAGGGGGCCGTGGAGAGGCTGGAGGAGCTGGTGGAGCAGGCCAGGGACTCCCTGAGGGCGGTGGGGTGCGAGGTCTTCGAGGCCAGGAAGGGGGAGGAGGCGGTGAGGTACCTGCTGGACCAGCTGGAGGGGGAGGGGGTGGTGGTGAAGTCCAAGTCCAACACCCTGAAGGAGCTGGACCTGCTGGAGAGGCTGGAGGGGAGGGG
>QNVD01000019.1 GCA_004347925.1 Hadesarchaea archaeon | reverse complement strand
CTCCCCACCCTCTCCTCCCTTCCCCTCTCCCTCAGCCACTCCCTGACCCTCTCCTCCTCCAGGGGGGTGCGGCTGGGCCAGAGGCAACACTCGCTGCACCCCTCCTCGCACTCCATGGGGGGGATCTTCCTCCAGATCTCCTCCAGCCCCATCTACGGACTCGTGGAAAAGGATAATTAAACTGGCCACCATCCCTCCGGGATGGGGCTAGAGGAGGAGGTCAAGAGGGGGGCGCTGGAGCTGGGGGCGGATCTGGTGGGGATATGCGCGGTGGAGGAGGTGGAGGACCGGAGTCCCTCCCTCCTGCCGGGGGCCTCCTCCTGCGTGGTCTTCTCTGCGGTCAGTCGGAGGCGGCCCTTCTCAGCGACCTGAGGATGGCCAGTACGACACCTACTGCACCTACCAGAAGCTGGGGCTGATAGGGAGCTCGCGCGCCTGCTGGAGGACAGGGGGTTCCCCTCCCTCTCCGTTCCCACGGCCCTCCCGCTGGACATGGGAGAAGGCAAGTTCGGTCTGAGGGGGGAGTTCTCCCTCCGCCACGCGGCCGTGGGGAGGATCCGGCCTACTCCCTGAAGGTCTCGTAGCAGACCAGCTCGCTCAGCTCCTTCCTGTACTTGGGGAGGGGCTCGTCCGCCGGGTAGCCCAGGGGGAGGAGGGCCACCACCCTGTACCTCTCCGGGATCCCCAGGATCCTCCTCACCTCGTCCTGGGAGAAGGAGCCTATCCAGCAGGTGCCCAGGCCCTCCTGAACGGCTGCCAGGGTAAGGTGGTCCACCGCTATGGCCACGTCCACGGCGTAGGAGGGGACCCCGCACCTCATCACCCTCTCCGGATCCAGGGCCACCGCCGCTATCACCACGGGGGCTTCCGCCACGAAGCTCTGCCCCATGGCCGCCTCCGCCAGCCTCCTCCTCCGCTCGGGATCCCTCACCACCACCAGCTTCCAGGGCTGCAGGTTCTTGGCCGAGGGGGCCAGCCTGGCCGCCTCCAAGATCCTCCCCAGGACCTCCTCGGGAACGGGATCGGGGCGGTAGCCCGGACGCTCCTCCTTTCCCTTATGGCTGAGTAGACGTCCATCGCCCTCCTCCGGGCAAGGCTACCTGGAAGACTTTCTCCCCGGAGGATATATCTCCAGCCCCGCCTCCCTTTTCGCCCTGGCCCAGGAACCGAAGTGCCTCACCGCCGCGCTCAGCAGGAGGGGGGAAACCTCCCTCGCCGTGGGGGCCCTGCCGTGCCTCTTCTTCCACTCCCGGAGCTCCTCCAGCACCTGCTCCCTTCCCCATCTCCGGTACTTCCTCTTCCTGCGCAGGAAGCCCATGCTATCTACTCTCCTATCCTCCCCCCCCTAAAATCCTTTCCAGCCCCTGAGGAGCAGGAAGAGGAAAAGGAGGGCCAGGACGAGCCCCGCCGCCGCCATGGCTTTCGCCATCCCCTCGGAGGTTCCGAAGGCTATGGGGAGGGGGCCTATCACTATCACCCCTCCCCCCTCCACCCTTCCCTCCCCCATCCCCCGCATCCCCAGCACCAGCAGGAGGATCCCCAGAAGGAGGAGGAGCAGACCGGCCAGAAGGAAACCCTCCGGGGACATTCCTTCTCTTTTTCCAGACATCTTTTAACTCTGCCGCCCAGAAGGAAAAGAAGCATGCGCCTCATCGTGGCCCTCACGGGAGCCAGCGGGATCATCTACGGGGTGCGCTTCCTAGAGGTCTGCAGGGAACTGGGGGTGGAGACCGATCTCATCCTCTCCGAGGCGGGGAAGCAGATCCTGAGGATGGAGACGGGGAGGGAGCCCCGGGAGGTGGAGGGGCTGGCCAGCAGGAGCTACGGGGAGGACGAGCTCGCCTCCCCCCTCTCCAGCGGCTCCCACCCCGCGGACGGCATGGTGATCATCCCCTGCAGCATGAAGACCCTGGCCTGCGTGGCCAGCGGGGTGGCGGGCAACCTCATCACCAGAGCGGCCGACGTCACGCTGAAGCAGGGAAGGCCGCTGGTGCTGGTGCCGAGGGAGACCCCCCTCAGCCTCATCCACCTGGAGAACCTGGTGAGGGTGAAGAGGGCGGGGGCGGTGGTCCTGCCCGCCTGCCCCGCCTTCTACCATGGCCCCAGGGGAATCCCCGACCTGGTGGACTTCGTGGTGGGGAAGGTGCTGGACGTGCTGGGGGTGCAGCACCGCCTCTACCGGAGGTGGGAGGGGGGATGAGCCTCAGGGAGTTCGTGAACAGGCTGGAGAGGAGGGGGCTGCTCCTCAGGGTCAGGAGGGAGGTGAGCCCCAGGTACGAGGCCGCCTCCCTGATCCGGAAGGCGGGGGAGAGACCGGTGAAGCTGGAGAGGGTGAGGGGCTCCCCCTTCCCCGTGGTCTCCAACGTCTGCGCCTCCAGGGAGCTGGTGGCCCTGGCGCTGGGGGTGAAGCCGAAGAACCTCCTCCGCACCCTGCTGGAGGCCATAGAGCACCCCGGGGAGCCCGAGAGGACGAGGGCCAGGGGGTACCGGGAGCTTCCCCCGGATCTGGGCCGGCTGCCCATCCTCCTCCACTACCCCTTCGACGGGGGGAGGTACCTCACCGGGGGGGTGGTGGTGGCCAGGGACCCGGAGCTGGGCCTCAACCTCTCCTTCCACAGGATGATGGTGGTGGGGAGGGACAGGGTGGTGGTGAGGATCCTTCCCCGCCACTTCCACACCTTCCTGGAGAGGGGAACCAGGGAGTTCGCGGTATGCGTGGGCTGCGCCCCCCACGTCCTGCTCTCCGCCGCCACCTCCCTGGAGCTGGGGAGGAGCGAGCTGGGGATGGCCGCGGCCCTCCGGAGGACGAGGGTGGTGGAGCTGGGGGGGCACCTGGTGCCCGAGGCGGAGATGGTGATGATCATGGAGATGACGGGGGAGGAGAGGGAGGAGGGGCCCTTCCTGGACCTCACCGGCACCCCCGACCTGGTTAGGAGGCAGAGGGTGGCCAGGCTGAGGAGGCTCTTCGTGAGGGAGGGCGCCCTCTACCACGCCATCCTGCCCGCGGGACCGGAGCACAGGGTCCTCATGGGGCTGCCCAGGGAGCCCACCATCTTCAGGGAGGTGAGCAGGGTGTGCGAGTGCAGGGACGTGCACCTCACGCCCGGGGGGTGCTCCTGGCTTCACGCGGTGGTGAGCATAAGGAAGAAGGGGCCCGAGGACGGGAGGAGGGCCATAGAGGCCGCCTTCAGGGGCCACACCTCCCTGAAGCACGTTTGGGTGGTGGACGAGGACATCGACCCCAGGGACCCGCGCGAGGTGGAGTGGGCCATGGCCACGCGCTTCCAGGGCGACAGGGGAATGGTGGTGAGGAGGGAGAGGGGCTCCTCCCTGGACCCCTCCGCCGACCCGGAGACGGCGGTGACCACCAAGGTGGGCTTCGACCTCACCATCCCCTGCGACCGCCCCCGCTCCCTCTTCCTCCGCCCCCTATCCGGGAGGTGAGGGGATGTACCTCACCAGGGACCAGGAGAGGATGCTGGAGGGGGAGGAGGGCGAGGTGGTGGAGAGGATGTTCAGGCTCCTGGTCCGCCTGGGGGAGCTTTACGGGGCGGACAGGATGATCCCCGTCTCCTCCTGCCAGGTCTCGGGCGTCTCCTACAAGTCCGTGGGGGATCCCGGGCTGGAGTTCCTGGAGGACCTGGCGGCCAAGGGGGCCAGGGTGAGGGTGAGGACCACCCTCAACCCGGCCGGCCTGGACCGGGAGGGCTGGAGGGAAATGGGCTTCCCCGAGGACTTCGCGGAGAAGCAGTTCAGGATCCTGGAGGCCTTCAGCAGGCTGGGGGCGGAGCTGACCGCCACCTGCACCCCCTACCTGGCGGGGGTGGTCCCCTCCAGGGGGGAGCACCTGGCCTGGTCGGAGTCCTCGGCCGTTTCCTTCTCCAACTCCGTGCTGGGGGCCAGGACCAACCGGGAGGGGGGACCCTCCGCCCTGGCGGCGGCCCTCTGCGGGGTCACCCCCAGGTACGGCCTGCACCTGGAGGAGAACAGGCAGCCCACCCTGATCGTGGAGGTGGAGGGGGAGCTGAGGGGCCCCTCGGACTTCAGCGCCCTGGGGTACTGGGTGGGGAGGGAGGCGGGGGGTGAGGTCCCCTACTTCAGGGGAATAAGGGGAGC
>QNVD01000189.1 GCA_004347925.1 Hadesarchaea archaeon | reverse complement strand
GTCCCATTTTTTCGGGTCGGCCCCGACCAGCAACTTCGGCCTGTAGACAACGTAGAACCTCCCTTTCCCATACGTCACGTCCAAGACGCTGTAGGCGTTTGCATCCCTGAGGATCTCCCCGACGACGTACGCCGACGGAAACCTAGCAGCCACCCCACCGATCTTTTGAATGTCTCTCTGGTCAACGAAGGTGGTGGTCATCCTCCCCCACCGTTGAACAGCCTCCTCAGCACCACCCTCCCGTCCTCGTGGGTGGCTATGAGAACGTCCAACTTCGTCTCCTCGGCTATCCTCCTCAGCTTCTCCCTGTCCTCCGGGGGCACGTAGTTGTTTACCTTACACTCCACAAAAAAGACCTTCCCGTCCTTTACCGCCACTAGGTCCACGGGCTTGGAGCCTGCAGCCCTGACGACGAAGTATCCCTCCCTCCTGAGGATTTTCTTCACGTAGTTCTCGAAGTCCTTCCCCCTCCTGTACGCCAACTCAGCCCTCCGCCCCCTTTACCTTTCCGCCGTCCTCCTCCGCCAGAAACCTGTACACCAGCATCCTAAGGAGCTCGGATCTGGTGATGCCCCTCCTCTTGCATATCTCGTCCACCCTCTCCACCACGCCGGGCGGGAACTCCGCGGATATGGAGAACATCCTCTTCTTCAGGGCTGAAACGTAGGCCGGGCTTAGCCCGCAGAACTCGGCCACCGCCGTGACCTTGACCCCCTTCATCAGCAACCTCTTCGCCATGTAGGTCCTCTTGGGGTCCCTGAGAATTTTTTCCTCCACTTCCTCCTCTTCTTCCTGCTCCTCCTCCCTTTCGCTGTCCCCTCCCTTCGCCGTGTACTCCCTGAGGGCCTCGATGAGCCTGTTGGTCTCCTCCTTAACAGCTTTCATGGTCTCCTTGGCCTCGGCCAGCGTCCTCTTTATCTCGTCCGCGCTGGTGCTCACTAGCTCACCTCCTCCTGAGGGCCTCCCTCCCCAAGGCGACTATGACCTTGTTCCTGAGCCTCCTCCTCACCCTCCTTATCCCTTTCACCGTCTTGGGCGTGAAGTCCCCCCTCATGGCCCTCTTCAGTATCGTGCCGGGTAAGGTCATGCCCACCCCTCAAAATTTCGGGTTTTCAAATATAAAGCTGGTTTTCGAAAGAGTGAAACAGGGGGGCCCGAGAGAACATGAGGCCATGGTAGCGGTGCGGTCGGACCCCCGCTTTTGACCCCCTCCCGCTTAAAAACCTAATGCTAAAAGTTTAAATAAAATGGGATCTAGGTTGTCGCATGCCCGCCTCCGAGGGCAGGGTATACCTGATCTCAATAATATCCTCCGTCGCCTTCGCCGTCATGTACGCGCAGGTGGAGCTCTGGGTGAGCTGGGAGAGGGTTCTCAGGGACTTCTCCTTCCTCCCCTCCGTTTTCGGGGTGACCCCCTACAACCTCGTCTTCACAACCCTGCTCTACCTCTTGGTCGCCTTCG
>QNVD01000188.1 GCA_004347925.1 Hadesarchaea archaeon | reverse complement strand
GGACTCAGGACATCCCAGACCCCCCCGAAGCTCCAGAGGTCCCTCGCCACCGCCCGCACCTTCTGCCCTCGGATCACGGACCACCCGCCCAGCTCCTCAGGGGTCTTACCCATCCGCCCTCACCACCTCCGCCGCGGGCTTGGGCTTCCAGTCCTCCGCCCGGGGGCCCCAAGTGTAGACCCCTCCGGCGGTGGGCATGATCCAGCCGCGGGCAACCATGGTCTGGATGAAGGCCCCCACGTGGTCGTACCTCCAGTAGGGGGTAACAGCCCGGACCGCCTCCGCCAGCTTGGCCCGGGGAAACTGGAACTCGAAGCCTTGGGACAGCAGGTGGTCCAGCACGGCCTTGGCGTTCCGGTCGAATTTGGTGTGTTTGGTATTGGGTTGGTAGGGGGAAGTCATGTAGTCTTCACCTCCGTGGAGGCTTTTCTCTCCTTCAGGATCGCCTCTATGGCGGCAGACTCCGGTATCATCTTCGCCAGCCTCAGCTCCTGGAGGTACTTCTTGGCCGTGCTCAGGTTCACCCCCTCCTCCACGGCCAGGATCGCGCAGGCCTCCAGAGGGGGGTGGGTCTGCAGGAGTTCCCTCAGCTTCGCCACCCGAGCCCGCTTCAACTCCACCGCTCGCTCGGTCGTGCTCACCATCTATCTACAGTTCTCCTTTCCCTATTTAAGCTTGACTGTGTGTGTGTGAGGGAGAGGAAGGGACTGTTTCTGAAGGGGGGGAGGTAAAGGAGGGGGGGAGAACAGAAGGCTTGGATTCCCCCCTACCAACCCAATACCAAACACACCAAGTTAGCCCTGCTCTATCTCCCGGGATCCGCACCGGGGGCACACGGGGGTCCCGTCCTCCAGCCTCTTCGGGTAGACGAACCAGAGGCCGCAGGACCTGCAGTGCCACCAGGGGGCCCCCATCCCCTTCACTCCAGCTTCAGGAGCATGTCCAGCTTCTTCCCGTTGAGCTCCTCCAGGGCCGCGAGCCTCTCCAGGAGTTCCTGGGTCTTCAGGGTGGCCTCGTGGACGGAGGCGAGGAAGAGTAGCATCTCCCCGCTGTTGTCCAGCTTCCTCCCCCGCAAATGGGAGAGGAGGTCGAAAGTCTTGGGGGCTATGAGCCTGATGAGGTCCCAGACGTCGTTCACGATCTCAACTCTCGGAATTCCACCAGGGCTTGAACAGCCAGTCCATGATTTCTCCGCCTGAGTAGCCCCCCGCCATGTAGAAGACGGCGTTTTCCGAGCTGGGCTCCCCGAGCAGGGCGAAGAGAGCCACCCCCACCACCACGGCCAGCAGCAGGTTGTCCACGATGTCGGAGATTTCCCGAATCTTCGCCCTCACCACATGCCCCACCGCCCCGATGATGGTCAGGGCGATGGCCTCCAGCATGATCTCGGCTCCCATCCTCACCACCCCTCAAATCTCTACTGCCAGCCAGTCCACATATATAGATATCGCTTGGGAGCCCCCCGTGAC
>QNVD01000187.1 GCA_004347925.1 Hadesarchaea archaeon | reverse complement strand
GCGCCGCAAAAATCCAAGGGAGGGGGGGCCTCACCCTACCACCACCCCCTGGAGGTGGCCCTGCCCTATGCGCGGGGGCAGGGACCCCAGCAGCGGCTCAATCCAGCTGGGGCGGTACACCGTGTACCTCACCCCCTCCCTCTCCGCCATGGCCTTGATAAAGGGCACGTCAAGGGGGGTGAGCAGCACCAGCTCGATGGGGAGCCCCGCCCTGTGGGAGAACTCGGGGTCGCTCCTGTAGAGCTGGGCGTAGTTCTTCAGCTGCTGAATCTTCCCGTGCTCCGCCCTGACCATGGCCTCCACCAGCACGGTCCTGTCCGGGAGCTCCACCACCGCGTCCACGCTTCCGGTCCACAGCTTGGTGACCCAAGGGAATCCCGCTTCCTCCGCTATTGCTTTGAGCTCGGGAGCCACGGGTCCCACCCTCACGTTGGTCCTCCAGCTGCCGAGGGGATAGTTACGCATCAGCCACTCGGTGAGAAAGGGCTCGTGGATGATGCGGTACGTCCTATTTTTCGCCATCATATTACCTTCTTTTTATGCTCGGCATTCAGAATATATTGTGTTGGCCTCTCTTAAATTCTCGTTGCCTATAATGTTGCTCCAGGATGCGCCTGACGATTTTTCCCTCCATCACTCCTTCCGCTCTCGCGTCTTCCTCCAGCTTCTCCCAGATGTCGCGGGGAACGTAAATCGTTATGCTCGGCATTCAGAATACATGGTGTAGCATCCTCTTAAATATTTGCCTCCTCCCCCTTTCAACTGGAAAAAAAGATGGAGGTGAGTGAGTAGATGGCTGCACCTAAGGCCGTGGTCACGCGGATTCTGAAGCCGTCGGACTGGATAGCCAGGCAGCTGGGGAACTTGAAGAGCGTGGGTGAGGCCAACTACGGGGTGGGAATCGCCTCCCCCAGGGCCGACCCCATCCAGAAGGGCATCGCCGCCGAGCCGACCTACGCCGCCATGACCAAGCTGGCCATCGAGGAGCAGCGCAGGGCCAAGGCCCTGAGCGCCACCAACATGGACGAGTGGTACAACTACGCGCTGAACATCGGGAAGGGCAGGCTGGTGGACGGAGTGGTGAAGAGGGAGAAGGAGGTTCACGACTTCGTGAACTCCTGGCAGCCCATCCTCCTGGACCACCTGTCCAAGATAGACCCGCTGCCCACGGTGACCCTGAAGGACAGGGTGAACAAGGCCGTGGCCAACATCGAGGGGCTGGCCGCCCTCCGCGGGACCTGGCGCGGGAGGTGAGGTCCCCCGGGGAGCGGGCGGCTGAGGGAGGCTGAGGCATGCCGGAGAGGTACATCCTGGACAAGGCGCTGAAGTCCGGCGTCCTCTACCGCGCCGAGGACGACAAGTACTTCGTCATCGAGGCAGCGGGGACCAACTCTTCGGGGAAGGGCTCCCTGGTCGTGGACGGAAGCGTGGTGCTGGAGCTGAACGGCAGGGTGGGGAGGCTGGAGCAGACCC
>QNVD01000186.1 GCA_004347925.1 Hadesarchaea archaeon | reverse complement strand
CCCACCCCTTGTGGTGCTCCCCCGCCAATTCCTTTAAGTTTCAGCCTTGCGGCCGTACTCCCCAGGCGGCGGGCTTAACGGCTTCCCTCCGACACTGGGAGCCCTCGAGGGACTCCCAACATCTGGCCCGCATCCTTTACTGCTGGGACTACCGGGGTCAGGGACCCTCACGTTGCCGCGAGGCCTGGACTATGTCTTCATCTGAGATAGCAAACCTCACGAGCCCCGCTATCTCAGATGCCCAGCGTTTCCGTGATGAAGGCTTTCGGTAGAGGAGGACCTTTTGCTTCATGCACTCCGGCACGAAGGGTGCTATGAGCTTCAGGAACCTCTTGGTCTCGGAGGTGGAGCGAAGCCAGAGCCTGTACCTCTGGGTTCCCCTCTCGGCCGGGGCCACCCTGAAGGGCAGACCCCAGACCTTCTGGAAGTACCTCCTCGCCACCTTCACCTCCTTGAGGGTGAAGCTGTCCGTGCAGAGCACCGCCTGGGTCCTGTTCCTCACCAGACTGCCGTCGTCCAGCCACCAGACGCACAGACCAAGGGGGCGGAGCTGGTTCAGCCACTTCCTCCGCACCCCCTTGGAGGTGAGCTGGAAGATCTCCTGGAGCTTGGGGCTCGCCGAACTCACGTACACCGCCTTCTCCTGATCCCTGGAAGTGGGATCCCGCACCTCCGTGATTCTCCCTCCGAGTTCCCGCTGGAGGAAGCCTACCTTCCACTCCAGGTACTCCCTCTGCTTGGCGCTGTGCCTGATCACCAGCCTGGGATGGGCGTAGCCCTCGTACCTCCTGAGGGAGCCGTCCCCCAGAAGGGTTCCCAGGATCACCTGCCTGGCCTCCTCCGACAAAGGGGCGGATGGCCCCTTCTGTCCCGCCTCCATCACTAGTCTCTACGGGGTCGGAGTTATTTACCTCCGACTTCCCTCGGCGTTACCCCCGTGGGGCTTCGCCGATACAGCTGGGTCGTGGCGGAACCTAGGGCTGGCCCCGCCACTTACACCCTGCCGTCGCCGGCAGGGGAGACACCTCACGGTATCTAATCCCGTTCGCTCCCCCAGCCTTCGCCCCTCACCGTCGGGACCGTTCTCGTCCGGCGCCTTCGCTACGGGTGGTCCTCCGAGGATCAACGCATTTCACCGCTACCCCCGGAGTACCCCGGACGTCTCCCGGCCCCTAGGCCGGTAGTTTCCCCCGCAAGCCGAACCGTTGGGCGGTCCGATTTCACGGGGGACTTGCCGACCCGGCTACGAGCGCTTTAGGCCCAATAATCGCGACCACCACTTGGGCTGCTGGTATTACCGCGGCGGCTGGCACCAGCCTTGCCCAGCCCTTATTCCCGGAGCTCCTTACACTCCGGAAAAGCCGCCGATCGTGAGACCAGCGGCACTGGGGGTTCCCCCGTCACGCTTTCGCGCATTGCGGAGTTTTCGCGCCTGCTGCGCCCCGTAGGGCCTGGGGCCTTGTCTCAGTCCCCATCTCCGG
>QNVD01000185.1 GCA_004347925.1 Hadesarchaea archaeon | reverse complement strand
GAGGGGAGTGGCCAGGGCCGTGGGCTCGGGGAGGAGGGTGGCCCTGGCGGTGGACGCCTTCCTGAGGGGGAGGGAGCCCGAGCCCCTCCCCGCGCCCAGCCCGGTGGGTCCCGAGGAGATAAAGCTGGACTACTTCACCCCCTCCCCCAGGGTGGGGGGCCCCTCGGGACCGGGCTCCGAGGAGGAGGTGAGGGCGGAGGCGGGGAGGTGCTTCAGCTGCGGGAGCTGCAACGGGTGCGACAACTGCTGGATCCTCTGCCCCGAGGCGTGCATTCGGAAGGAGGGGGAGAGGGAGTACAGGACGGACGAGGACTACTGCAAGGGGTGCGGGATCTGCGCCGCGGAGTGCCCCAGGGCGGTCATAAGGATGGTGGAGGAGGGAACTTGAGGCAGCTCCTCAACGGGAACGAGGCGGCGGCCCTGGCGGCCAAGCTGGCCAGGGTGCAGGTGATCTCCGCCTACCCCATCACCCCCCAGACGGTGGTGGTGGAGACCCTGGCCAAGTACGTGGCCGACGGGGAGCTGGAGGCGGAGTTCGTGAAGGTGGAGTCGGAGCACAGCGCCCTGAGCGTCTGCCTGGGTGCCTCCGCCACCGGGGCCAGGGCCTTCACCGCCACCTCCTCCCAGGGTCTCATGCTGATGAGCGAGATCCTCTACGTGGTCTCGGGGATGAGGCTGCCCGTGGTGATGGCCAACGCCAACCGCTCCCTCTCCGCCCCCCTCAGCATCTGGAACGACCAGCAGGACTCCCTTTCGGTGAGGGACTGCGGCTGGATCCAGCTGTACTGCGAGAACAACCAGGAGATCCTCGACCTCCTGCTCCTGGCCTTCCGCCTGGCGGAGTCCCTCTCCCTCCCGGCCATGGTCTGCTACGACGGGTACATCCTCTCCCACACCTCCGAGCCCGTCGAGGTCCCCTCCCAGGAGGAGGTGGACGCCTTCCTGCCCCCCTACTCCCCCTCCCTGAGGCTGGATCCGGACCGTCCCCTCACCATGGGACCGGTGGGGGTCCCGGAGGTTTATCTGGAGGCCAGGTACATGCAGCACCGGGCCCTGAGGGGGGCGAAGGAGGGCTTCCTCCGGGTGGCGGAGGAGTTCGGGAGGAGGTTCGGGAGGAGGTACGGGATCCTGGAGGAGTACAGGACGGAGGGGGCGGAGGTCCTCCTGCTCACCATGGGCTCCCTGGCGGGAACGGCCAAGGAGGCGGTGGACAGGTGCAGGGAGAGGGGGGAGAGGGTAGGGCTGGTGAGGCTCCTCCTCTACCGCCCCTTCCCGGGGGAGGAGCTGGTGAGGGCCCTCTCCGGGGCCAGAGTCGTGGCGGTGCTGGAGAAGGACATCTCCACGGGATGGATGGGGGCCCTCTACACGGACACCGTGGCGGCCTTCGCCAACGAGGCCAGGAGGCCCCTCTTCCTGAACTTCATCCTGGGGCTGGGGAGCAGGGACGTCAGGGTGGAGGACCTGGAGGAGGTGGTGAGGACGGCGAGGAGGGAGGGGG
>QNVD01000184.1 GCA_004347925.1 Hadesarchaea archaeon | reverse complement strand
CAGATCACGGAGTTCGCGGGCCTGGACCCCATCACGGAGGACATAAGGATAGTGGACACCTTCCACTGGGACCCCTCCACAGACACCTTCAGGAAGGTGGAGGAGTCCTGGGTGCTCAGGGAGCTAAGGAGGAACCTCGGGATGACCCCCATCCAGCTCAAGAAGGAACTTAAGAACAGGGAGAAGGTGCTCACCTGGCTGGCCAACCAGCCGGAGATCACCCCCTCGGAGATAGCGGACGTGCTGAGCCAGTACTACTACAACCCGGAGAGCGTGCTCAGAAGGATCGGGGAGGGCTGATGTTCCCCACGGACTTTCTCCTGAGGAGGGTGAAGAAGGAAAGGGTGGAGGAGGTCCGCCTGGCCCTGAAGAGGGCTAGGATCGCACGCTCCGCCCGGGAGTTCCTGGAGGAGACCCTGAGGTTCTCCTTCTTCCTCTCCCTGGCCATCTTCCTCCTGGTGCTCCTCCTCGGCCTGCGCTACGGCGTCCCCTACTCCCCCCTGCTGGCGCTGATCGCGGGGCTGGGGGCCGGCTACGGGCTCTACCGGCTCCTCCTCCTGAACCTGGAGAAGGCGGGATGGTCCAGGACGAGGGAGATAGAGGCCAGGATGCCCCACGCCCTGGCCTTCATGCTGGCCATGAGCAAGGGAGGGGTGGGGGTGGTCCGGATCTTCAAGGAGCTGAGCCAGAGGAAGGAGGACTACGGGGAGATCTGCAAGGAGGCCGCCGCCGTGGTGAGGAACGTGGAGGTCTTCGGCATGTCCCCCGTTCAGGCCCTCACGGATGTGGCCGAGACCTGCCCCTCGAAGAAGTTCGAGGAGTTCCTGAAGACCCTCGCCACGGTGGTGGAGACCGGCTCCGGCCTGGACGAATTCCTCTCCGCCCGGTGCGAGAAGGCCTACTTCGAGGCCAAGGACGCCCAGCTCAAGTCCCTCGAGACGGTCTCCATCATGGCGGAGATCTCCACCATCACCGTGGGTCTCCTTCCCTTCCTCCTGATGGTCACGCTCCTCCCCCTGCAGATGATGGCCCCCCTCCCCTCCTTTGCCCTCTACGCCATAGTCTACCTGACCATCCCGCTGGGCTCGGCCCTCTTCATCCTCCTCCTCTCCCAGTACTCCCCCTGGGAGGCCAAGCACCCCCCCAGGGTGGAGGGGCCCGCTCCCCTGGGCAGGAGGGGGAGCCTCTGGGCGGGGGGAGCGCGCAGGTTCCTCTCCTTCCTCAGAACGCTTCCCGATGATCCCGTGAGGGTCCTCTACCTCTCGATCCCCGCGGCGGTCCTCTTCGCCCTCCTCAGGCTCTCCACCGGGCTCCTCAACCTGGAGACCAGGCTGGGGCTGGAGCCGAAGATCGAAACCACCTTCGTGCTCTGCCTGGTGATCACCTTCCTCCCCTTCGTGATCCTCCACGAGCTCAGGGAGAGGAGGCTGGGGAAGATCCTGACCATCACCCCCGACTACCTCTCCTCCCTCTCGGCGGCCGTCTCCTCGGGGCTCCCCCCCGCCAAG
>QNVD01000183.1 GCA_004347925.1 Hadesarchaea archaeon | reverse complement strand
GGAGGTGCAGGGGAGGATGAGGGAAAAGGTCCTCCGCCTCCTGGAGGGGGAGTAGATGGTGCTGGAGAGGCTGGGGAGGGCCCTGTACGGGGCACTCCAGAAGCTGGCCAGGGCCCCCCACCTGGACGAGCAGACGGTGGGGGAGCTGGTGAGGGACCTGCAGAGGGCCCTGCTGCAGGCGGACGTGAACGTGCAGCTGGTCCTGGACCTGACCAGGAGGCTCCAGGAGCGCCTCAGGAAGGAAGCGCCACCGCCCGGGATGAGCAGGAGGGAGCACGCGGTGAAGCTGGTATACGAGGAGCTCTCGGGCCTGCTGGGGAAGCCCTCCTCCTTCGAGCTGAAGAAGGGGGGGCCCACCGTGGTCCTGATGGTGGGCCTGCAGGGGAGCGGGAAGACCACCTCCGTGGCCAAGCTGGCCTACCACTTCAAGAGGAGGGGCTTCAGGGTGGGAGTGGTCTGCGCCGACACCTTCAGGGCGGGGGCCTACGACCAGCTCTCCCAGCTGGCCAGGAAGGCCGGGGTGGAGATCTGGGGGGATCCGGAGGGCAAGGACCCGGTGGAGCTGGCCAGGAGGGGGGTGGAGGAGCTGAGGGGGAGGTGCGACCTGATCCTGGTGGATTCCGCCGGGAGGCACAAGGAGGAGAGGGGGCTGATGGAGGAGATGAGGAGGATGGCCGAGGCGGTGAAGCCCGATGAGGTCATGCTGGTGGTGGACGGGACGCTGGGGCAGCAGGCCAGGGAGCAGGCGGAGGCCTTCAGGAGGGTGACCCCGCTGGGCTCCATCCTGGTGACCAAGCTGGACGGAACGGCCAAGGGAGGGGGGGCCCTCTCGGCGGTGGCCGCCACCGGAGCGCCCATCAAGTTCATAGGCACCGGGGAGCACCTGGAGGACCTGGAGCCCTTCTCCCCCCCGCGGTTCATGGCCAGGCTGCTGGGGATGGGGGACCTGGAGACCTTCCTGAGGAAGGTGGAGGAGACGATGGGGAAGGAGGCGGGGGAGGGGGTGAAGGAGGCCCTCAGGGGGAAGCTGACCCTGAGGACGGTCTACGAGCAACTGGAGGCCATGAGCAGGATGGGACCGCTCAAGAAGATAGCGGGCCTCCTCCCCGGCCTGGGGGTCTCCCTCTCCGAGGAGCAGATGAGGGTGGGGGAGGAGAAGCTCAAGCGCTTCAGGGTGATCATGCAGTCCATGACCCCCCAGGAGCTGGACAACCCGGAGATCCTGAACGCCTCCAGGATCAGGAGGATAGCCAGGGGATCGGGGACGAGCGAGGCGGAGGTGAGGGAGCTCCTCAGGCAGTACGAGCTGATGAAGAGGATGCTGAAGACCCTGGGGAGGGGGAGGCTGCCCAGGGCGGGGCCCCTGGGGAAGCTGGTCAGGGAGCTGGAGAAGGAGAGGAGGGGATAGCTTTTTGAGGGAGGGGCACCCACTTCCTCGGGGAAGATGACCAAGGCCAGGAAGAAGCTCACGAAGGAGAAGGGGAGGGGGGTCACGGCCAGCAGGGCCATGGGGGAGTTCCG
>QNVD01000182.1 GCA_004347925.1 Hadesarchaea archaeon | reverse complement strand
AGGGCCTCCAGGGGGGTCATCCAGCGGTCGAGCCGCTCCCTATCCAGCCCGGAGCGCTCCGCCACCTTCTCCCTCAGCAGCGCCAGGTCCCTGCCGCTCTCCACATCGATGAGGCCGGCTATCTTGGAGTGCAGCTCCAGCACCTCCTCCGGCGGCCTCTCCAGGTTCGCCCTCTCCTCCAGCTTCCTCAAGAGGGGACCGAAGATGGCCTCGTACACGGAGGTGCTCCCCTGGGAGATCCAGGAGATCCTCTCCAGCCCGTAACCGGTGTCCACGATCTGGAGGGGGAGCCTCCGGTACTCCTTTCCCCTGACCTCGTACCTCATGAAGACCAGGGTGGCCAGCTCCAGCCCCCCCACGTTCACCTCGAAATCTTCTCCCGCGTTCCCCCCGCCCTCCCAGAAGTCCTCCACGTAGTTCAGCTCCTCCTCCCCTATCCCCAGCTCCCTCGTGAAGAAGGTGTGGCAGAGCTCCACCGTCTCGTCGTTCCAGTAGATCCTTTTCCCCCTGGAGTTGAAGGCGTGGTGCCCCCCCATGTGGAAGAGGGTGAGGTGCCTCCCCGACCTCCCCACGTTGTCTATGTCGTTGAGGCGGATGCTGGGCTGGCTCACCACCAGGGGGTTGGCGGGGGGAGGGACCAGCCCGCTGGTCACCCAGGGCTGGAAGTCGGCTATGGAGGCTATGGTGAGCAGGATGTCCTCCCTCCACCTGGCCACCACCGGATACCTCCTTATGACCCGGTGGCCCCTCTTCTCGAAGAACCTGAGGAAGCTCCTCTCCGCCTCCTGGAGGGAGAGCCTCCTCCTGGTGAAGGGCCTTCCTATGAAGGAGTACTCGTCGCAGGGCGTGTCCCCGCAGGTCTTCCTCTCGGGGTTGAGGGTCCAGAACCACCTCCCGCACCTCCCGCACCTCCTCCTCTCGAAGCCCCTCTCCCTGAAGAGTTCCACCCGGTAGAGGTTCCCCGCCTTCCCCGCGGTCCGCATCCCAGAATCCTCCCTTCCTGGAGTTAAAACTACCTTCCCTTCAGGGCCCCCAGGAGGAGGGGGAGGCAGAGGGTGGCATCCCCCTCCACCGTGACGTGCTTGGCCCCCCTCCCGATCTTCCCCCAGGAGATGGCCTCGTGGGTTCTGGCCCCTGAGAGGCTCCCGTCGTACTCCTGGGCGGTGGTGAGGTAGACGGCGTAGTGCAGCCCTCCCCCGAACTGGGCCCACCAGAGGAGATGGTGCTTGCTTATCCCCCCTCCCACCACCAGGGCCCCCGTCCTTCGGGCGGACCAGATCCTCTCGCTCAGGAGGCTCTCGTCCTTCATGGGGTCGATCCTGAGGCGGTGGTCCTGGCAGAAGGACCAGAGCTGGTAGCCCACGGCCCCATCCGTTATCCCTGGAACGATGACGGGAACCCTCCTCCTGTAGCACCAGTAGAGGAAGGAGTCCTCCTTGCCGATCCACCTGCCCAGCTCCCAGCAGAGCTCGTAGGTGGAGAGCTCCCTCTTCCCGGAGCGGTAGATCTCCTCCAGGAACCTCTGCATCTTCTTCTCGATGAGGAGGCCGTAGGAGGAGTGGGGTACGAAGACGTTTCCGAGCCTGTTTATTCCCCTCCTCCTGAGCTCCCCGTCGTCAGCGTGGAAGCTTCCGTGGTAGTATTTCGCGTAGCTCCTGGCCAGGTCGTGATCCAGCGTCCCGCACGTGGTGAGGACCAGATCGAAGAACCCCTCCTTGACGAAGTCCCTTATCACCCCCCTGGTCCCGGTGGCCATCAGGCAGGCGGGGAAGGAAAACATCCTGAGGCATTCCTTGTCCGAGACCATCTCCCTCAGGATTTCCCATCCCCTGGCTAGGAGCCTGGCGTTGAAGCCCCCGCAGTGCCTCATCTGCTCCATCAGCTCCTTTATCCCCATCCCTGAGGAAACCCTGAGGTCCTTGACGGCTTGCCCTTTCATGCCCCCTCCCCTCCCCCGGGGATGGGGCTCAGCCGAAGAGGGCGGCCAGTCCGGCCATGGCCTCTTCTTCCTTCTTCTCCTCCTCTTCCTTCTTCTCTTCCTTCTTCTCCTCAGCCTTCGGAGGAGCGGCAGCTGCCTGCGGGGCAGGGGAAACGGCCACGGCGGAGGCCCCCTTCAGGACCTCCTCTATGTTCACGCCCTCCAGAGCGGAGAGGAGGGTTTTGATCCTGGCCTCGTCCGCCTCCACCCCCGCCGCCTTTAGGATGTTCTTCAGGCTTTCCCCATCGGGCTTCTTTCCCGCGGCGTGCAGCAGCATCACGGCATGCACGTACTCCATCTCTCCTACCTCCCGATTGAGTTCATCCCTCTACTCTTCCCCCTTTATGAAGCTTTCCCTTCCAGCCTGGAGGACAGCTGGAGGGCCTGGAGATGGGCCCTGGCCAGGAGCTCGGGGAGGGTCTCCTTGGTGGGGAAGCCGGGGGCCACGGCCCTGGCCAGGCTGAGGGCCTCGGACCGCGCCCTGAGGAGCAGCTCGGGGATGGTGAGGGGGGTGGGATATTCCAGGGCCAGGGCGAGGGTCAGGGCCTCCTGGTGGGCCCTGCGGAGATCCTCCGAGAGCCTTTCCTCGTCCAGCTCCAGCAGGTCCCCGGAGAAGATCAGGCCCTCCCCCCAGGCCGCCCTGAGCCTCAGGAGGAGGTCCACGGGCTCCACCCCCAGCTTCGAGAGCAGATCGGCCTTCTCCTTCGTTATCACCTCCCCCTTCCTGATCACCGTGAAGTCCTCGGAGATCACCACCTTCCCCGCCTGCACCCTGGCCTTTATCCCCGCCCTCTGCATCTCGCTTACCATGGGCCCGGGGGGGAAGTCCGTCTCTCCGGCCTTGAGGATCACGTCGGTGGAGGAGATCCTCCCGGGCCTGGCCGGGGCCTTCTTGCCCCACCCCTTCAGGAGGCGGTTGAGCTTCACGGGGGGGAGGTCGGTGAAGATGAGGGCGCTCTGCCCCTTCACGTACTGGGAGAGCCCCTCCAGGCCCTTCCTCTCCTTGGAGGCCTCGGAGAGGGCCAGCCTTATGAGGGTGTTCCTGGCCACCAGGATTTCCGCTTCCCCCCTGAGCTTTTCCCTGATGGAGTGAAAGAGATCGGAGGGAAAGCCCTCGAAGTCCAGGACGCCCACCACCTTGGAGGAGAGGAGCTTGCCCCTGAGCTCCTCGAGCACCTCGCTCTTCCAGGCGGGATAGGAGGTCCTCTTCACCCTTTCACCTCCACCTTCACCGGCTTGCCCATGGTGGTTTTCAGGTAGATGGCCTTGAGGCGCCCCTTGCCCTTCTGGAGGGCCAGCTCCAGGGCCTCCAGCACGCTCAGAGCGTTCTCCGCCACCTTGTCCTCGGGCATGTCCTCGCTTCCTATCCTCGCCCTGATGGCGGGCTGGTCCTTGGTCCTGAGGAAGAGGAGCTTCCTGTACCTCTCCAGCACCTGGGAGAGGTTGGCGTTGGGGGGGACGGGCTTGGGTATCTTGTCCCTGGGGCCCAGGATGCGCCCCAGCAGCCTTCCGGCCAGGGGCATGAGGTCGGGCTGGGCTAGGAAGAGGTCGTACTCCTCGGCCAGCTTCTTGGCCCTCTTGGGGTCCTTCCCCAGGGCCTCCAGCTCCTCCCTGGAGAGCACCAGGTCGGCCCCCGCCTCCTTGGCCCTCACGGCCATCTCCCCTTCGGCGAAGAAGGCCACCTTCCTCTCCCTCCCGTTCCCGTGGGGAAGGAGGGCCTCGAAAGAGATCCTCTCCTCCGTCTTCTTCAGGTCCAGGTTCTCCAGGGTGATCTGCAGCTCTATCCCCTGCTTGAACTTCCTCCCCCTCCCCGCTTCCACCGCCCGCCTGACGGCCTCCTTCAGGGCTTCCTTGGAGATCACTTCAGTTCCTCCTCATACCTTCCTTCCTCGATCTCCCTCTGCACCTCCACGGGATCCTTCCCCTCCACCGTCACCCCCATGCTCTTGCAGGTCCCCAGCACCTCCTTCACCTTCGCCCTCAGGTCCTTCCCCCCCTTCTGCTTGGCTATCCGGATGACCTGGGAGAGGGACAGGTTGCCCACCGTTTCCTTGCCAGGCGTTTTCGCCCCCTTCTCCAGCCCCAGCTCCTTCTTCACCAGAACGGAGACGGGGGGGGAGCCCACCTCGATCTGGAACTCCTTGGTCTTCCTGTCCACCGTGAGGATCACCGGAACCTTCATCCCGCTGAACTTGGCGGTCTCTTGGTTGATCTTCTGCACCACCTGGGCCACGTTGACTCCCAGGGGGCCCAGGGCCGGACCCAGGGGGGGGCCTGGGTTGGCCTTTCCTCCCTCCACCAGCAGCTTTATCCTGGCTTTCATCGAAACACCACCCTTTCACCGGCTAAAAAGGCTTCCCCTCTAGGGCTGCTTCTCCTCCGCCCCCTTCTTCTGTATGACCTTCACGGCCTCGGATTTGACGGTCACGGGGATGGGAACGGTGGCCTCGAAGAACTCCACCGTCACCTCCTCCTTCTCCTTGTCCACCTGCACTATGCGGGCCCTCTCCCCCTTGAAGGGCCCGGAGGAGATCTCCACCAGGTCCCCCACCTCCATCTTGACCACGGAGGGCTTGGGGGCCAGATACTGCTCCAGATCCGAGAGGGACAGCTCCCCGGAGACCATGCCCCTCGCGTGCTTGACCCCAGCCCTAGCCTTCTCCACCGCCTCCCTCCCGTAGGACTCCACGAAGAGGTACCCCGAGAGATTGGCGGGGGCCATCACGGCCAGGATGGGGAGGTTCTGCTTTTTGGCGTGGGCCATGAGCACATCCGCGGTGCTCTTCTCCTGCCCCACCGTGACCCTTATGGCGTAGATGGAAGACCGCTGAACCTCCTCCTTCTCCTCCAAGTTCAGGCACCCCCCAGGATGAGGTAGCCCAGCGACATCAGGAGGAATCCCACCACCCCGATGACCAGGATCCCCAGACCGGTCACCTTGGAGGCCTCCGTGAACTCCTCCTGCGTGGGCCTCCTGGCCACCATGAGAACACGCTTGATCTCGCCCAGTTTGAGGGTCATATGGTCTTCAGCCCCAGGTCTATTTCCTCCGGCTTAAGCTTGGGCAGGGAGGGCTTGGCCGCCGAGTGGGGGGAGTAGACCCCCGTGACCACCAGGAGGACCCTGAGGTTGTTCTTCATCTCCTCCGAGATCTGGGCCCCGCATATCACATAGGCGTCGGGATCCAGCACCTCGGAGACCTTCCCGAAGACCTTCCCCGCCTCCGCCAGCGTGAGGCTGGGTCCACCCACCACGTTGATCAGGGCCCGCTTGGCCCCGGAGATGTCGGCCTCCAGCAGGGGGCTGTGGATGGCCTCCTCCACGGCCTCCTCGGCCCTGTTCTCCGTGTCGGACTCCCCTATCCCTATGAGGGCGGTCCCGCTGTCCTTCAGCACCGTCTTCAGGTCCGCGAAGTCCAGGTTGATGAGGCCGGGCTTCGTGATGGTCTCCGTTATCCCCTTCACGGCGTTCATGATGATCTGGTCTGCCACCTTGAAGGCCGCCCCCATGGGCAGGTTGGGCGCCAGCTCCAGCAGCTTGTCGTTGGGGATCACGATCACCGCGTCCACGTTCTGCTTCAGCCTCTCCAGCCCCTCCCTGGCGTTGCGCATCCTCCTGTTCCCCTCCACCCTGAAGGGCAGGGTGACCACCGCCACGGTTAGGGCGTTGAGCTTCTTGGAGATCTCGGCCACCACCGGCGCCGCCCCCGTCCCCGTTCCACCCCCCAGCCCGCAGGTGATGAAGACCATGTCCGCCCCGTAGAGGTGGTCCTTTATCAGGTCCTCGTCCTCCCGGGCGGCCTGCTCTCCCTTGGCCGGATCGGCACCCGCACCCAGGCCCCCGGTGGTCTGCTTTCCTATCAGGAGCTTCCTGTCCGCCAGGGTGTAGAGGAGATCCTGGGCATCCGTGTTCACGGCTATGGTCTCCGCCCCGTAGATGCCCACCTCCATCATCCTGGAGAGCGTGTTTCCACCGCTTCCACCGCACCCCACCACCAGAATTTTCACCGTGGCCTTTTCCTGAATCTCCTTCAGTTCCTGGTCGGTGTATCCCTTCCCACCGGGTTTCTTTTCCCTTCCCACGTCGGAGATTCCAGGCTTGGTGGAGCTAACCGGAGATGAGGTCATCATCTCATCAGTGAAGAGGGGTCTTTTTTGGTTTTAAAGCTTTTGAGCAAGAGCCTGCTTGATGGTGAGCTTGGATATCCCCAGCCTGGAGGAGGTCTCTTCCACGGTTCTCCTCTGGGAGGAGTTCAGCCCCTCCTCGTCGGAGAGGATGAGCTCCGCACCCCCCTGCGTTTTTCGGACGGCCTCCTCTATGAGCTCCCCCGTGAGCTTCACGTATTTGGGAAGCAGGTGGCCCACCCAGCAGCGGGTTCTCAGCACCGCCTCCGTGTGCCTGGGGGCGTAGTGCGGTCCCCCCACCCCCACGGCCCTCCTGCCCCTCTCCATCGGGCTGAGGACGGCCTTGGCCACCGCTTCCCCCGCCTCCCCCCTGCTCCACTCCCCCTCATCGCTCCCTATTTCCACGAAGGTGACGGGAACCGGCAGGTCGACGGGTCCGTGGTGGGTGGCCTCCAGGCAAACCCTGTGGGGGAGATCTCCCTCCTCCTTCGCCAGCTGCAGCGCCCGCAGCAGGGTGCCCACCGTTTCCGGTTTGGCCAGGGCCAGCCTTCCCTCCTCGGGTTTCCCTGGCACGTGCACCGAGAGGGTGGGCAGGCCGGAGGTGCTGGCGTGCCGGGAGAGGACCAGGACCTCGCTGGCCGGAAGGGGAAGGGAGGTGAGGTTCAGCGGATTCTCCTCCACCGGCAGGAGTAACAGTTCCCCCAGCCGGTAGGCCCCTCCCCAGGGACGGAAGGGGTAGAGCCTGAGGAGGTGGCGGCAGATGTTGCGGGCGGCCGGATCTTCCCTGTGGGCCAGGAGGAGCCTGGGCAGGCTTCCCACCGGTTCAGGGGGACCCATGGATCAGCCACGTTTCAGGAGCTCCTTGATCTCCTCCACCACCGCCGGGTCCTCTATGGTGGAGTAATCCCCCAGCGGCTGATCCGAGAGCAGGGCCCTCAGGAGCCTCCTCATGATCTTGCCGCTGCGGGTCTTGGGAAGCCTGTTCACGAAGAAAAAGCCCCCGAAGACCACCAGGGGTCCCAGCAGGCTCCTCACCTTCTCCCTTATCTCCTCCCTGAGCTCCTCGGAGGGAGAGAAACCACCCTTCAGCACCACGAAGGCGCAAGCCACCTCCTTCCTCACGGGATCCGGCATTCCCACCACCGCAGCCTCCGCCACGGCTGGGTGGGAGAGGAGGGCGCTCTCCACCTCTATGGCCCCTATCCGGTGACCGGAGATCTTTATCACCTCGTCCGTCCTGGCGATGAACCAGAGGTACCCGTCCTCGTCCTTCTTGGCCGCGTCCCCGGTGTAGTAGTAGGGGGGTATCCTGTTCCAGTACTCCTCCACGTACCTCCCCTCCGCCCTCCAGAGGGTCTGGATCAGCCCCGGGAAGGGCTTTTTGACCACGAAGATCCCCTCCACCCCGGGGGGTACGGGGTTTCCCTTCTCGTCCACCACCTCCCCCTCCACCCCGGGGAGGGGCAGGGCGGCCGACCCGGGTTTGATGGGGAGGAGGGAGATGCCGTAGGGGTTCCCCACGATGGGTCCCCCCGTTTCGGTCTGCCACATGTGGTCCACCACGGGAGCCCTTCCCTTCAGGACCTTGTTCTGCAGCCAGTCCCAGGCGGGGGGGTTCAGGGGCTCCCCTGCCGAGGCCACGAACTTGATGCTGCTCAGGTCGTACTTGGAGGGTGGCTCCTCCCCGTACTTCATCAGGGTGCGGATGAGGGTGGGGGAGACCCACATCTTGGTCACCCGGTGCTTCTCCACCAGCTTCCAGAGGATCTCGGGGGAGGGATAGTCTGGGGTGCCCTCGTACATCAGGGTGGTGGCCCCCACGAGCAGGGGACCGAAGAGCACGTAGCTCGACCCCACGATCCACCCTATGTCCGAGAGGCAGAACCAGACATCCTTCTCCTCCAGGCCGTAGACCCACCTCCCCATGGCGTAGACGTAGACCTGGTAGCCCCCGTGGGTGTGCAGGGCCCCCTTGGGCTTGGCGGTGGTACCCGAGGTGTAGAGGATGAGGGCCGGGTCGTTGGCCTCCATGGGCACCACCTCGGTGTCCTCCCTACCGCCCATCCTCAGGGCCTCCTCCCAGTAGAGGTCCCTCCCCTCCTTGAGGGGCACCCCTTCCTTCCCCCTCCTGAGGACCACCACCTTCTCCACCCGGTTGGGGAACTCCAGGGCCCTGTCCACGATCTCCTTCAGGTGGATGGGGGAGCCTCTCCGATAACCCAGGTCCGCGGTGAGCACCACCTTGGGATCGGCGTCGGATATCCTCTCGGCCAGAGCGTGGTAACCGAAGCCGGCGAAGACGGGGGAGTAGATGGCCCCTATCCTGAGGCAGGCGAAGATCCCTATGGCGGCCTCCGGGACCATGGGCATGTAGAGGGTCACCCTGTCCCCCTTCCTCACCCCCATCGCCCGCAGGACGGAGGCGAACCTCCTCACCTCCTCCAGCAACTGCCGGTAGGTGAAGACGCGGCTCTCCCCGGTTTCGGCCGACTCCCAGATCAGCGCGGGCTTGTCACCCCTGCCCTTCTCCACCTGCCGGTCCAGGCAGTTGTAGGAGAGGTTGGTGGTCCCCCCCACGAACCACCTGAAGAAGGGGTACTTCTCCCTCTCGAAGACCTTCCGGTAGGGCTGGAACCAGTGGAGCTCCCGGGCCACCCCGTCCCAGAGCTTCTCCGGGTTCTTCCTACCCAGCTCCATCATCTTCTGCAGCTGTACGGGCAGGGTCAGGGGCATCCTTCCTTTTTCCTCTCCCCGCTTAAAAAGATGAGGCGGGTTCAGGGGGCGGGGGCCTTGACGATCCTGTACCCCGAGGCCTTCCTGAGCCTGTTCATCACGGCCACCCCGAGCCCGCGCAGGGGCACCCCCTCCGCCAGTATCACCTCCACCCCCTTGGCCTCCAGTTCCCTGAGGGCCCCGAAGAGCCTCCTGGCCACCTCCTCCAGGTTATCCCTGCTTCCCAGCGAGCTCGCCACCTCCGCCGGGCATCGCAGGAGGGTTTCTTGGGTGGCTAGGATTCCCACCCTCTTTCCCTGCTTCCTCAGTTCCCCCGCCAATTCCGCCATCTTCTCCGCCACCGCGGAAGGCTCCCCCTCCACCACCAGCAGCTCCGCGTTGGGAGCGTAGTGCCGGTGCTTCATGCCGGGGGATCTGGCCCTCTCCACCTCCACCTCCCTCTCCGCCACCGCGGAGGGATGAAGGGTGACCCTCCCCAGCACCTCCTCCAGGGCCTCCGGGGGCGTTCCTCCCGGGCGCAGGATCTGGGGTGGATCCACCGTCAGGTCCAGCACCGTGGACTCCACCCCCACCTGGGTGGGTCCCCCGTCCAGGATCAGGTCTATCCTCCCTTCCAGGTCCTGCAGCACGTGCTCCGCCCTGGTGGGGCTGGGTCTCCCCGCCAGGTTGGCGCTGGGTGCCGCCACGGGCGTTCGGCTTCTCCTTATGAGGGCCAGGGCCACCTCGTGCCTGGGCATCCTGAGGGCTATGGTCTCCAGGCCGCAGGTGGTGACGGAGGGTACGGAGGGAGATTTCTTGAGGACCAGGGTGAGGGGACCAGGCCAGAATCTCTTCACCAGCTCCTCGGCCTCCGGAGGCACCTCCTTCGCCAGGGCGTGAATCTCCTCCCTCTNCCCCACGTGAACGATGGGGGGATTGTCAAGCGGCCTCCTCTTGGCCTCGAAGAGGGAGAGGACGGCCCGGGGGTTGAGGGCGTCGGCCCCCAGGCCGTAGACGGTCTCGGTGGGGAAGGCCACCAGTCCCCCCTCCCTGAGCTTCCTGGCCGCCAGCTCCACTTTCTCGGGATCCGGATGCTCCGGATCCACCCTCAGCACCAGCGTCTTCATCTCCCTACCCACCCGCCTCCCGGATTAAAAGGTGGGCCCGCTGGGATTCGAACCCAGGATCTTCGCCTCGTCAAGGCGACGTCATAGCCGCTAGACCACGGGCCCCATCCTTCTCCTCCTCCGGTTATTTATCTACAGCGGAGGGGAGCGCCTCCCATTTTGCGGGTCAGCCCGGCTGCAGGGTTGGGAAAGGGTGGGGGATCGAAAAATGGTGGACCGGGCGGGATTTGAACCCGCGACCTCCCGCATGCCAAGCGGGCGATCATACCAGGCTGATCTACCGGCCCATCTTACCCTTCGGATTTCCCGATTTATGCTTACCGCCGGGAACCGTTTGAGGGCGGAGGAGGTCCACGCTCACCGCTGGGAGAAGAGCGCTCGAGGGCTCCAGAGGCCGGCTCGGCTCACCTGAGCCTCAGTCCCTGGACCTTCTTGTTCTTCCAGCTGTACCTGTAGATCCTCCGGGTCCTGCCGAAGCCGCAGGCCGCGCACACCCCCTTCTGGAGGTGGAAGGATCTCCTCCCGCACCTGCGGCACCTGGTGTGCACGGGCTTGTGCTTCTTTCCCATCGAGGGGGTTCCCTTCGTCAACTCCCTCACTCCGCCGGGGAGATGTAGACCACGTTGTCTCCCCTTATCATCATCGTTCCGAATCTCCTCGCCGGCTCACCGTTCTGGATCTCCTCGGCCTCCTCGAGCACCAGGTTCACGTGCACGTCGAAGCCCACCAGCTTTCCCCTGAACTCTCTTCCCCCTTTCAGGCTCACCAGGACGGAGGATCCCAGTGCGCGGTTCAGCAGGTCCATCGGTCTCTGCGCAGCCATTGGGTTCATCTATCTTTCCCCACCACGTTAAATCCCTTTCTGAGGGTCTCCGGATCCCCAGGGTTAATATAGTGCCTTGGCCAGCGGTGAGCGGGCGGTGGGAGGGTGAAGAGGTACCGCCTGAGGAAGTCCCAGATTAGGGAGCTGAGGGAGAGGGTGTGGAGGGAGCTGGGGAAGGAGGTGGAGGGGGAGGTGGAGGTGGTGGAGGAGGAGGGCAGGAAGCTCATCCTGGTGGACGGCTCGGTGCTACTGCTGGAGGAGGGGGGAAGGCTCCTGCCCTTCCTGGGGAGGGCGGGGGAATGGGGGCTGAAGAGGG
>QNVD01000181.1 GCA_004347925.1 Hadesarchaea archaeon | reverse complement strand
GGAGACCTTCTCCTCCAGCGTCCAGTCGAGCTGGTGCACCGCGCAGACAGTGTTCGGCACCTTCCTCGGGTCCTCGCACGTCCCCGCCTTCAGGCACCTCAGACAGGCGATTATCCTGTCCGCCATCATATATCCCCCGTTTTTTCCCCGCTCACTCCGCCCCCGCCTCCACGAGCTCCACCTCGACCTCCTGCGGGAGCTCCACCTCGACGGCCGGCTTCGGCACCCTCCTCGTCCACTCCTCCACCACCTCCGGCGGCCCCCTCGGCCTCACCCTGACCGGCAGGCAGAGCGTCTCCGGCGGCATCCCGTGCACCCTGGCCCAGTGCCTCACTATATCCTTCCCCTCCACCTCCGCACCGCAGATCGGGCACTTCCACAGGCCCCGGTGGGTCATCCTCCACATCAGGGCCCTCCTCATCACCTCCCTCCTCACCGCCTCCCAGTCCACCTTCACCCCGGGCACCCTCTCCTCCACCTCCCTCCTCACCCTCTCCGGCACACCCGCGGCCAGCTCCGCGCCCAGCACCTCGGGGACGATTATCGGCCTGACCTCCCTGGGCGGCGGGGGCCCGACCTCCGGCCTCGGCTTCGGCGGGCGGGGCCAGCTCGACGACCCTCATCCTCGGCGGGGGGGCGAGCGGCGTGTGGACCCTTACCTCCACCTCCGCCCCGCACATCGCCTTTGCCAGAAGGGAGGATATGTACTCCGGGTACCTGGTGCGGAAGTAGTCCTCGAACTCGCCCGTCTCCTCCCACTCCAGCCAGGCGCCCCAGTCGTAGCCCCGCCTCAACGCCTCAGCCACGTCCGGTGTCACCCTCGCCTCCACGGTCAGGTGCCTCCTCAGGCACTCCGGCAGGTGCTCCTCGTACTCGGCGAGAGGCCGCTCCTCCCCGCAGAACGGGCACCTGAACACCCCCCTCCCCCTGTCCACCTCCACAACGGAGCCCATGAAGACCCTCCTCGGCCCGAGCTTCACAAGCTGCCAGATGCACCCCATGTACACCCACTCCGGCTCGGGCAGGATCTTGACCAGCTCCCACCTCCTCACCTCCCTCTCGTCCGTCCTCTCCCTCCTCATCCGCCAGACCTCTGTGGTGTGCTCGCGGACGAACGTCCCCCTTATCCTCCTCGACGGGCACCAGAAGTCCACCCAGCCCCCGTCCGGCAGGCTCTCTAGGACCCTCTGGTAGCTCTCGGGGCGACAGGACTCGGTGGGCGTGAACCAGTGCGTGGTCATGTAGTAGCCCGCCACCTCCTCCCCCGGCCTGGCGCCCAGGAACTGCTCCAGCCTAGGCTGGATTCTCGCCCCCATCCCTCCTACTCCTAAGGGCTGAATAAATCAGGAACCCCAGGGCCAGGGCGAGCAGGGCCAGCTCCGCCTCGCTCATCCGATTCCCCACCAGGCCCTCCTGAGGTACTTGACGCTCTCAGGCGGGACGACCAGCCCGTACTCCTCCCGGAGTATCCTGCTTATCTCCTCGTCGGGCATCTCCGGCCTGCACCTGACCGAGGGGTGGGGCCTCCCCGCCCCCGGGCCCACGTTCATGGTGGGCAGC
>QNVD01000180.1 GCA_004347925.1 Hadesarchaea archaeon | reverse complement strand
CCCCTCTTCGAGAACACGGAGAACGCGGGAGGGGTGATAGGGCTCCTCCCCGGACACACCTCGGGCTGCTTCGTCTCGGTGCCCATACAGGCCGACGGGAAGACGGGGTGGGATCTCCTCCTCTGGGAGGAGAACGAGCCCAGCCTACCCCAGCCGGGCTCCCTCAGCGGCGGGGCCCCGGCGGGGGAGTCCTCAAGCTCCCCGGAGAGCCTGCCCGAAAACTCCTGCCTCCCCGACAACGGCTCACCCGGGGGCCTCCCCGAGAATTCCTGCCTTGAAAACTCTTCCCCCGAACCCGAGAACCTGCAGGGATACGAAAACCTCGCCCCCGGAACCCCCGAAAATTCCCCGGAAGTCGAAGGAAACTCCTTCCTTGAAAACCTTTCCGAATTCTCGGATAACGGTTCGCCCAACCTGCAGGGCTCCTGTTCGGGAGGATCCGAAAATCTCTCTCCCGAAAATTTCTCCCCCAACCCACCCGAGAACTCTCCGGAGCCCGGGGCCTCCGAGGGCCTGGAGAATGGAGGTTCCGGGGGATCCGAAAATCTCAGCCCCGAGAGCTCCCCGGAGGTAGCCGGGGAGAACTCCTCCCCCCAGGCACCTTCCGAGAACCTCACCGCGGGGAACCCCTCCCCGGAAGCCCCGGGATCCGGTGAGGCGGCCCAGGAGAACGGAGGCCAGGAAAACGAGGCCCCGGCCCCCGAGACAGCTGAGGCCTGCTCGGAGAGCGGGACCACCTCCCAGGCCGTGGTGGGCTCGGAGGTGAGCCTGCAGGTGAGAGTGAGCCAGGATGGGGAGAACTGGGGAGAGTGGATGGGCCCCGAGGGTCCGGGAACCTTCTTCACCTCCCCGCCCGCCGACCTCTCCTTCCTCCCGTCCTCCAGGTACCTGCAGTTCAGGGTGCTCCTGAGGGCAGGGGATCCCAGGCTGAGCGGGGAGAACGGCCCCCGCGCCTGGGGCTTCAGGATCTCCTGCGGGAAGAGGGACCTCTCGGGGGAGTCGGAGGGCTGGCTGGAGAACTTCCTCTCCAGGTACCCGAGGGGGAAGTACCTCAGGGTGGAGAGGCTGGGGGCGGAGGGAGGGGAGGTTCAGTCCAGCTTCTTCCTGCTGAGGAGGATCAGGCTGAAGCCGGCCAGGCCCGTGAGGGGGGTGGTGGTGGCCGCCTCCCCCCTGGAGAGCCTTCCTGAGGGGGTGCCGGAGCTGGAGGGGAAGAGGGTCCTGGCCTACCTGGAGATCTCCACCTCCCTCCCCAGGAAGCTGCTCAGGTCGGCGGAGCTGGAGTTCTCCGTTCCGAAGGGGTGGCTGGGGGGAAACACCTGGAGGGGGAGCAGGGTAGCGGTATACCACTTCGATGGGTACTGGGAGGAGCTTCCCACCAGGGAGCTGGGGGAGAACTCCTCCGAGATAACCCTCCTCGCCACCACCCCGGGCTTCTCCGTCTTCGCCTTCGTGGACAACACGGAGCTGGACTTCTCCCAAGGGCTCTTCGAGAACACGGAGAACGTGGACAACTACGTCAGGCTGATTTCGGGGTACACGCTGGGAAGGTTCACCTCCCGAGTTTTTGATGC
>QNVD01000018.1 GCA_004347925.1 Hadesarchaea archaeon | reverse complement strand
GGGGTTCCCCCGTCACGCTTTCGCGCATTGCGGAGTTTTCGCGCCTGCTGCGCCCCGTAGGGCCTGGGGCCTTGTCTCAGTCCCCATCTCCGGGCTCCGACTCCCATCGCCCGTACCCGTCGTAGGCTTGGTGGTCCGTTACACCACCAACTACCTGATAGGCCGCAGTCCCATCCTCGGGCGCCGTGGCTTTCGGTGAGGGCGCCTTCCAGCCTCCCTCACCTATGGGGTATTATCCTCAGTTTCCCGAGGTTATCCCCCACCCGAGGGTAGGTTGACTACGTGTTACTGAGCCTTGCGCGGGGCCACGGTCGGAAGACCGCGCCCTCCACTTGCATGGCTTAGCCGAACCCCCATAGCAGTGGCCTCCGGCAGGATCAACCGGAGTTAGGGTGGCCGCAAGTGCCTTGGCGGAGGCCTCGGACCTCTCTCGGACCCGAACTCTCCAGTGGCCTGGGTTTTTCGGGCCCACATGCTGATTCCACACCCGGAACACGACCCCTCATCGCTGGCCAAAGCCCACTCCTGGCCGACGCCTTTTTCGAGGGTGTGGAGCCAATTAGATATAGAGGGAAGGGCCTACTTAAGGCTTGCTGAGGGGTTTCTCTGCCGGCCGAAGAGTAAGAATAGGGGTTGGAACCTTTTTAAAGGCCGGAAGGGGCCCTTTTAAACCGAGCCCGGAAGGCCGTTACTGCCAAGCTTAATTTTAAGGAAAAGCCTAAATTAAAATGTGGGTGTGAGGAAAGAAGGGGGGAGAAAAGCCCGTGCCCTGGCCCTAGTCCTCTCCCTTTTCCTTCTCTCCTCCCTCCTCCTGTGGCAGGGGAGGCCGGCGGGGGCGGCCGTCTATACCCAGCAGGCCGAGAACGTGGGCTGGAATAGCGCCCTCCTCACCGCCCGGATCCTCTATTGGGGTCCGCAGACGCTGGTGAGGTTCCAGTACAAAAAAGAAACCGCAACGGACTGGGAAGTCAGCACCCCCTGGACAACCCCGGATAACAAGTCTTTCTGGACAACCTCGGATAACAAGTTTTTTTTCTGTTTGCTAATAACGGGTCTGCAGGAAAACACCCCTTATGTGTTCCGAGCGCAGGAGAATTACGAGAACCAGGTGTACAGCGGGGAGAACAGGAAGTTCAGGACCCTCCCCTCCAAACCCGTGGCCACCCCCCTGAGGGTCACGCTGGTGGACAACGGGTCGGCCCTGCTCAGCGCCAGGATCTACTACGCTGACAACGACAACGTGACGCTGCAGTTCGAGTACCGTAAGTCTTCCGATGCCACATGGAGTTCGTTCGTGGTCTCGGGATACAGGTCCACCCTCTGGGAGAATCTCATCTTGGGCCTTTCTCCCGACAACCTTTACGAGTGGAGGTTGAAAATCGGTGATAACTACTTCATTGGAGAGAACTTCCGCACCTTCCGTTTCAAGACCGACAACGCGATGAAATACAGTGGGGACCTGGGGCTGGGCTCCCTCTCCGGGTGGCATGGAGTGAGGGTGGAGAACCTCCCTGAAAACACCGCGGGAATGAAGCTTGAGCTCCTTTTCTCTTCCTCCTCCCCCTCCTACCACTCCGTGAGGGTGGTAGGGGACAACGGGGGACTTCTCTACGCCAGCCACTTCCTGAACGACAAGGGGAGAACCAAACAGGTAAGCATAAGGTTCAGGAAGCCGACGGTGAAGGGGGAGAACATTTACGTGGAGCTCTACGACCCCGTGGGTTTCGCCTTCCGGGGCAGGGGGACCGACAGCTCCATGCCCCTCACCCGCTCGGGGATCAAGTACTCCTACTCCTACCTAGACCGGACGGGCAAGAACCTGAGGTACTACGACAGGGCCTGCGGCCTTCAGGTGCTGGAGGTTTACACCTGAGGGCCAGGGCCGGGATTTGAACCCGGGTCACGGGATCCACAGTCCCGGATGCTGCCGCTACACCACCCTGGCCATCCCCTCTCGGAAATCCGGCTAAAAAAGCTCAGCCCTGGGCCTTCCTGGAGGCGAGGACCTGCTTTAGGGCCTCCACGGCCTCCGGGTTCAGGAGGGTGGTGGTGTCACCCACGGGCGCGTTGATGAGCAGGGCCTTCAGGATCCTCCTCATGATCTTCCCGCTCCTGGTCTTCGGGAGGTCGGGGACGAAGAGGATCTCCTCGGGGACGGCTATGGGCCCTATCCTCTCCCTCACCAGCGCCTTGAGCTCCGCCTCCAGCTCCTTCGAGGGGGTCCTCCCCTCCTTCAGGACCACGTAGGCCACGGGAACCTCACCCTTCAGGTCGTGGGGCCTGGGGACCACGGCGCTCTCCGTCACGAAGGGATGGGTGTTGAGGGCGTCCTCCACCTCGGCCGTGGAGAGGCGGTGCCCGGCCACCTTCATCACGTCGTCCACCCTGCCCGTCACCCTTATGCATCCGTACAGGGTCCTGATGGCCCCGTCGGAGGGGAAGTAGTACCGGTAGTTGTACCTCAGCCAGTAGGTCTCCCTGTACTTCTCATCCGCCTTGTAGAGCCCCCTGAGCATCCCCGGAACGATGGGGGGAACCTGGACCAGGTACCCGGAGTCCGTGGGGTTACCCTCCTCGTCCACGATCTCCATCTGGGCCCCGGGGAAGGGCCTCCCCGCCACCGTCGGGATGAAGGGCCCTATCCCAGGCAGGGACATGATGAGGGTCCCGCCGGTCTCCGTCTGCCACCAGGTGTCGGTGATGGGGCACCTCCCTCCCCCTATGTTCTTGAAGTACCAGAGCCAGGTCTCCCGGTCTATGGGCTCCCCCACCGTCCCCAGCAGCCTCAGGGAGCTCAGGTCGTGCTTCTTCACCCACTCCTCCCCCCACTTCACGAACATCCTTATGGCCGTGGGGGCGGTGTAGAAGATGGTCACCCTGAACTTCTCTATGATCTCCCAGAAGCGGTCGGGGGCGGGATAGTCGGGGGCCCCCTCGTAGACCAGGAGGGTGGCCCCGTTCAGGAGGGGACCGTAGCAGGCGTAGGTGTGGCCCGTCACCCACCCTATGTCCGAGGTGCACCAGAAGAGGTCGTCGTCGTGGAGGTCGAAGACCCACCTGGCCGTCCAGTAGGCCTGGGTCAGGTACCCTCCCGTGGTGTGGATCACCCCCTTGGGCCTTCCCGTGGTCCCGCTGGTGTACAGCAGGAAGAGCATGTCCTCGCTGTCCATGTGCTCGGGGGGGCACCAGGGATCGGCCTTCTCCATGAGCTCGTGCCACCAGAAGTCCCTCCCCCTCTCCATCCTCACCTCGTTCCCCGCCCTCCTCACCACCACCATCTTCTCCACCTTCGTGCCCTTGATGGCCTCATCGGCGTTGGACTTCAGGTCCGTGAGCTTCCCCCTCCTGTAGTACCCGTCGCAGGTGATGAGCACCTTGGCCTCCGAGTCCTCCAGCCTCACCCTGAGGGCGTCGGGGGCGAAGGCCGAGAAGACCACGGTGTGGGGGGCCCCTATGCGGGAGCAGGCCAGGATGGCGGGATAGAGCTCGGGGATCATGGGGAGGTAGATCCCCACCCTGTCCCCCCTCTTCACCCCCAGGCTCTTCAGGACGTTGGCGAACTTGTTCACCTGGAGGAAGAGCTCGTTGTAGGTGAGGACCCTGGGCTCCTCCTGCGGGGGCTCGGGGACCCAGATCACCGCCCTCTTGTTCCCCTTCCCCGCCTTCACGTGCCTGTCCACCGCGTTGTAGCTGGCGTTGAGCTTGCCCCCGATGAACCACTTCACGTAGGGGGGATTCCACTCGTAGGCCTTCTCCCACCTCTTGAACCACTCCAGCCCCTCCCCGGCCAGCTTCTCCCAGAAGGCCACCCTGTCCCTGGCCGCCTCCTCGTAGATCTTGGGATCGCTGACCCAGGCCCTCTTCTTCATCTCCTCGGAGGGCCACCACACGTTCTTCTCCTTGGGGTCCTCCACCACCCACTGAACTGGCATCTTAACTCCTCGAGGGAACCCCCTTAAAAAGGTTGCTGAAGGGGGGCGGGGAGGGGAGGGTATCAACGATATATACGGTGCCGGAACGGGGTTTTCCTCGAATTAGGTGAGTTCCCGTTTTTTTAACCGGGGGGAAGGGGCCCGCCGGCTGCTCCCACTGGGATGGAGAGCGGGATGATCCCGTCGGCC